>NZ_JAZGQA010000009.1:0-47265 GCF_048593855.1 Yersinia sp. 2542 StPb PI | reverse complement strand
AAAGCTGATTTTTGAATCCAAATAATAATTGATATCGATGCATTACATACATATTACACCCACAAATGCGGCCCCTCTCGCATCTACAAAAATGTTTGTCCTAATTTACCACTGGTTAATTGAACAGTAGAGAATGGCCGGATATAGTGCCCCCGTAGCGGCAAAATCCGTTGCTGGGTTTAGCAGCCCGAGACAAAACAGAGCGCACAACCGCGCAGGCGGTTACTATGTGCGGGTACAGTTACACCTGTGAAAAAGCAATGGTGGGCTGGACGGGGGCATCGATAGATGCGCCGGGTTCTCTGTTGACCGGTCTGCTAAGTGCCCAATGAAAGCATTTTAGGTTTGCCAGCAAAACGGTATCTGAAGCGCCAACCTTTCGAGCCATTTGGCTCCACCAGCAGAGCCATCCGCTTTGGTGTAGGGCTTCTCTTGGGGTTTTGCACAGCGTATCTCAAGGTCCGTGAGTGCCATGTGTATAGAATCCAGAGTGTATAAAACATGATGTGTATAGAATTTGGAGTGTAGAGAATTTCTATACAGATAACTATACACGTTTGTATGTGGATTCCCGTGAGCAACAATAGCCGTCAAGAGACAACAACAGTGGCCTAAATCTTACTATGACTGGGTTTGATGTACTTCGGGAGATACTGCGAGACGTTAGATTGGAGCGGGTGAAGGGAATCGAACCCTCGTATAGAGCTTGGGAAGCTCTCGTTCTACCATTGAACTACACCCGCTTCGGTGTGCGGTTTGCATTATAACCGGTTCTTTCTCGTGGGCAAGCGAAGATATGGTCTAAGCGCCGGTATTTTAAGCGATTAGATTAAACCAAGTATAACTATGGCGGTTTTTGCTTAGTAAAAAGGGTGCCGTAGCACCCTTATAGATTACCGCTACCACAATAAACTTATTTAACCGGACGCATCGCTGGGAACAGGATAACGTCACGGATGGTGTGGCTGTTGGTAAACAACATCACCATACGGTCGATGCCGATGCCCAAACCAGCAGTTGGCGGCAAACCATGTTCCAGCGCGGTGACGTAGTCTTCATCGTAGAACATCGCTTCATCATCGCCAGCTTCTTTAGCACTAACCTGATCAGCAAAACGCTGAGCCTGATCTTCAGCGTCATTCAACTCTGAGAAACCGTTACCAATCTCACGGCCACCGATAAAGAACTCAAAGCGGTCAGTGATAAACGGATTATCATCATTACGACGTGCCAGCGGAGAAACCTCTGCTGGATATTCAGTAATGAAAGTAGGCTGAATCAGGTGGCTCTCTGCGGTCTCCTCGAAGATCTCGCATTGAACGCGGCCCAGGCCCCAGCTCTTCTCAACTTTAATACCTAATGACTCGGCGATAGCCAAAGCTTTGTCCATATCGTCCAAATCTGCCACATTGGTTTCAGGGCGATATTTGCAAATGGCTTCTTTCATGGTCAGTTTGGCAAAAGGCTTACCGAAATCGAATGTCTGCTCACCATACTGCACCACACTGCTACCCAATACGGTTTCAGTCAGAGTGCGGAACAGCTCTTCAGTCAGCACGATCAGATCTTTGTAATCCGCATACGCCATATAGAGTTCCATCATGGTGAACTCTGGGTTATGACGTGGGGAAACGCCCTCATTACGGAAGTTACGGTTGATTTCGAATACACGTTCAAAACCACCAACAACCAGGCGTTTCAGATACAGTTCTGGCGCGATGCGCAAGTACATATCGATATCCAGCGCATTGTGATGAGTCACAAACGGGCGCGCTGAAGCACCACCTGGGATCACTTGCATCATAGGGGTTTCGACTTCCATGAAGCCTTTTTCCACCATGAAACTACGAATACCAGACATCACTTGCGAACGAACTTTGAAAGTATGGCGAGATTCGTCGTTAGCGATCAGATCCAAATAACGCTGACGGTAACGGGTTTCCTGATCAGCCAAGCCGTGGAATTTATCCGGCAGCGGACGCAGCGCTTTAGTCAACAGGCGCAATTCGCTACAGTGGATAGACAACTCACCGGTTTTAGTTTTAAACAGCTTGCCACGAGCACCCAGAATATCGCCCAGATCCCACTTTTTGAATTCTTCGTTATAAACGCCTTCCGGCAGATCATCGCGGGAAACGTACAACTGAATACGGCCACCGACATCTTGTAGTGTGACGAATGATGCTTTACCCATAATACGGCGAGTCATCATACGGCCAGCAACAGTGACTTCGATATTCAGTGCTTCTAACTCTTCATTCTCTTTACTGCCGTACTCAGCATGTAGCTGGTCAGAGAGGTGCTCACGACGGAAATCATTAGGGAACGCAATTCCCTTTTCCCGCAGCAAGGCCAGCTTTTCCCGACGAGCTTGTAACTCACTATTGAGTTCTGGTTCTTGCGCTTGCTCAGCGACTTGTGGTTTTTGCTCTGACATCTCAGTTCCTCATAGCCCGGCTTTCAAACTTGCTTCAATGAATTTGTCCAGATCACCATCCAGTACCGCTTGCGTGTTACGTGTTTCCACGCCGGTACGCAAATCTTTGATACGGGAGTCATCCAGTACATAAGAACGGATCTGGCTACCCCAACCGATATCAGACTTGTTGTCTTCCAGAACCTGTTTATCAGCATTTTTCTTTTGCATCTCAAACTCATACAGCTTCGCCTTCAACTGCTTCATCGCTTGATCTTTGTTCTTATGCTGAGAACGGTCATTCTGGCACTGAGTCACGATATTGGTCGGAAGGTGGGTAATACGTACCGCAGATTCCGTTTTGTTGACGTGCTGACCACCCGCACCGGATGCGCGGTAAACGTCAATACGCAGATCTGCCGGGTTGATTTCGATATCAATATCGTCATCAACTTCTGGATAGACAAAAGCAGAACTGAAAGAGGTATGACGACGGCCACCGGAGTCAAACGGGCTTTTACGAACCAGGCGATGAACGCCAGTTTCAGTACGTAACCAGCCAAAGGCGTAATCGCCGATGATCTTAATGGTGGCAGACTTCAGGCCTGCAACATCACCATCAGATTCTTCGATGATTTCAGTTTTGAAGCCTTTTGATTCAGCCCAGCGCAGGTACATACGCAGCAGCATGCTGGCCCAGTCCTGGGCTTCTGTACCGCCAGAACCCGCTTGTAAATCCAGGTAGCAGTTGGCGCTATCATATTCACCAGAAAACATGCGGCGGAATTCGAGCTGGCCCAGCTTGCCGTCAAGGATCTCTAACTCGGCAATGGCTTCGTTAAAAGTCTCTTCATCGTCAGCTTCAATCGCCAATTCCAGCAAGCCGGAAACGTCTTCCATACCTTGATCCAATTGATCAATGGTCGAGACAATCTCTTCCAGCGCAGAACGCTCTTTACCCAGCGCTTGCGCACGCTCAGGTTCATTCCAGACGTCGGGCTGTTCCAGCTCGGCGTTTACTTCTTCCAGTCGTTCTTTCTTGGCATCATAGTCAAAGATACCCCCTGAGAACGTCTGTCCGATCAGACAGGTCCTGAATTCGGTTTTTTACCGGGTTTATTTCAAACATGGTTTTGAGTCTTACGTTGAGTCGTAGATGACGGAATGTCATTATACCCGTCATACTTCAAGCTGCATGAGTGTTGGCTGTCTTCGTTCACCCGGATCATTGACTGACGTCAACTCATCAGAATTTACTCAGTTGCCGCCTTCCTGCAACTTGAATTATTTAGGGCACAGAATTGGTAATTCTAACGGATCTGTTCGGCGGTTTATAGCTCGTTGACTATATTTCCTGCTTACTTGAAATCACAGTGGCGTTAACGCGACTTATTCACCCGAATCACTGGCCTGAGCCAGCTCATCGGGCTTCATTGGAATGTTGCCTAATAAGGCCACAAATGCTGGACCAACAACTGAACACTACGATTACCGCGATATTCATTGATATCGAGTTTGTAAGCCAGCTTAACCTCACGCACACTGCTGTCCGGCCATAAGGTGGTATCGATATTAAACGCAATACCATCGAGTAGCGGCCCGCCATTCAGCGGCTCAATCATCAGTTTTAGATGACGCTCCCCCACCAGCCGTTGCTGCAAAATACGGAATTTGCCATCAAATGTCGGTTCTGGGAAAGACTGCCCCCAGGGGCCACCATCACGCAACAACTCAGCCGTTTCCAGCGATAATTCGTTGCCTTTCAGTTCACCATCAGACCAAATAACGCCTTCCAATTGTGAGGCATCCATCCATTCACCGACTAAATCGGCAAAACGCTGACGGAACTCATCGAATTTATCTTGTTCCAATGATAATCCTGCCGCCATTGCATGGCCGCCAAACTTCAGCATCAATCCTGGGTTCAATGTATCCAGCCGCTCAAGAGCATCGCGCATATGTAACCCAGCCACACTGCGCCCCGACCCCTTCAGTAATCCCTCACCCGCTGGGGCAAAAGCAATGACAGGCCGATGAAAACGTTCTTTGATGCGCGAGGCTAAAATCCCTACCACACCCTGATGCCATTCTGGATGGTACATCGCAATGCCGTAGGGCAATGCCGTGCTGGTACGTTCCAGTTGGTCGCACAGTTGCAGCGCCTCAACCTGCATCCCCTGCTCTATCTCTCGGCGCGCCTGATTAAGGGCATCCAAATCGATTGCTAAAGCTCTGGCCTGAGCGATATCGTCAGTGAGAAGAAGTGCAACCCCAATAGACATGTCATCGAGACGACCGGCAGCATTAAGCCGTGGGCCAAGGGAGAAGCCGAGATCGTTGGCAGCCAATTGACGGGCATCACGGTTGGCGACTTCCAATAGTGCACGGACCCCTGGACGGCATTTCCCCGCACGAATACGGCTTAATCCCTGATGGACCAGAATCCGATTATTGGCATCCAGTGGCACCACATCCGCCACCGTCCCCAGCGCCACTAAATCCAATAGTTCAGCCAGATTGGGCACGGCTAAAGCTCGTTGATCAAACCAACCGCTCTCTCGCAAACGGGCGCGCAATGCCAACATCAGATAGAAGGTAACACCCACCCCAGCCAGTGATTTGGAGAGAAAATCACAACCAACCAGATTCGGATTAATGATAGCTTCAGCCGCTGGTAAGGTTTCACCCGGCAGATGGTGGTCGGTAACCAGCACCTGAATGCCCAAGGCATGGGCCAAATCCACCCCGGCATGAGAAGAAATACCGTTATCAACCGTGACTATCAATTCCGCACCACGGGCAGCGACCTGTTCAACCACTTCCGGGCTAAGCCCGTAGCCATCGTCAAAGCGATTGGGCACCAGGTAATCAACATTACTGCCACCCATGCTGCGCAAAGCCAGTACTGCCAGTGCAGTGCTGGTGGCACCATCGGCATCAAAATCGCCGACAATCACGATCCGCCGTTTGTCAGCCAGTGCTTGCTGTAACAGGGTAACCCCGGCATCAATGCCATCGAGTTGCTGCCAGGGCAATAGACCTTTTACGCCTCGTTCCAGTTCTGTCGCAGTTTTAACCCCACGACTGGCATAGAGGCGGCGCAGCAACGGATGCAATTGCGCCGGTAAATGGCTGTCATCCGCCGCCTCACGACGACGAAGTTGAGTTTTGAGTGTCACGGGTGATTAACCCGCCGCTTTTAAGGAAGCCTGATGCTTATTCAGCATTGCCAACATCTCTTTCGGCTCCAGATAACCGGGAACGATAGTGCCGTTTTGCAGCACAATCGCAGGCGTGCCCTGAATACCAAACTGTACGCCGAGCTGGTAATGCTTGCTAATGTCTGTTTTACAGGTAGCCGGTGATATCTCGGTACCTTTCATTGCTTCATCGAACGCTTTATTACGATCAGCCATACACCAGATGGATCGCATATCTTTTTCTGCCTGAGAACTTAAGCCCTGACGTGGGAACGCCAGATAACGCACAGTAATGCCCAGCGCGTTATAGTCTTTCATCTGCTCATGCAACTTATGGCAGTAACCACAGGTGATATCGGTAAACACCGTAACAACATGTTTTTCCTGCGGTGCTTTATACACAATCATTTCACTGCTTAATGCTTCAAGTTTTTTCACCAACATCTGATTGGTCACATTGACTGGCTGGCTACCGCTCACATCATACAGTGGCCCTTGCAACAGATGCTGACCGTCGGCTGAGATATAAAGCACACCGTTTTCGGTCATCACCGTGCTCAAACCTGGGATCGGCGAAGGCTGGACATCAGCTTGCTGAATATCTAATTTTTTTAGCGTCTGTTGGATAGCGGCATCATCTGCGTTAACCGGGCCGGCGAATGCGGCGATGAACACCGGCAATAACAATAAACTTTTTCTCATTTATGAATCCTATCTCTTTCCACACAACATCGTTTTTCTACAAAACAATCATGCACGTGGATGATGCTGTTGATGTAGCTGTTTCAAACGTTCCGTAGCTACATGAGTATAAATCTGGGTTGTCGACAAATCGCTGTGGCCCAGTAACATTTGTACCACACGCAGGTCAGCACCGTGATTCAGTAGGTGCGTGGCAAAAGCGTGCCGTAATACATGGGGTGAAAGCCGTTCACTATCAATACCTGCAAGGATCGCATAGTGTTTGATGCGATGCCAGAAAGTCTGTCGGGTCATTTGCTGGCTACGATTGCTGGGGAACAGCACATCTAGTGACTGGCCATTAATCAACCATGGACGCCCATGCTCCATGTAGTTTTCAATCCAGTACACCGCTTCTTCGCCCAATGGCACCAGCCGCTCTTTATTTCCTTTACCAATAACCCGCACCACACCCTGACGCAGGCTGACATCACTGATGGTCAACCCGACCAGCTCCGATACCCGCAAGCCCGTGGCATAAAGCACTTCCAGCATGGCTTTATCGCGCAATTCTAGCGGGATATCAACATTGGGTGAGTTGAGCAGCCTATCAACCTGTGCCTCACTTAAATCTTTAGGTAAGCGTTGCGGCAATTTAGGTGATGAGAGCAGAGCCGTCGGATCATCTTCACGCAGCTTTTCGCGGTATAAATATTGGAACAGACGACGCATCGCACTGAGTAAGCGTGCCGAACTGGTCGCTTTATAGCCGCCTTCAATGCGCTCAGCAAGAAAGGATTGCAAGTCCTGCGAACCTGCACGCAATAAATCACTGCCGTGATGTTCTAACCATCCGGTTAATGCATGTAAATCCAGACGATATGACGCCAGTGTATTCTCAGCCAGGTTTCTTTCCAGCCATAAGGCATCTAGAAACTGTTCAATCAGCGGGTTATTTTGCTGTTGCATTGTTGTTTCTCTCTTTGATTGAACTCAAGCGCCATTATGCCTGATGACGAGACAAATCTGGTACACTCGATGCTATTCCTTATTAGTAATGCTATGGCTATACATCATGAAGATTGGTCTCTTTTACGGCTCCAGCACCTGCTATACCGAAATGGTGGCAGAAAAAATACGCGATATTCTTGGCGAAGATTTGGTTGATTTGCACAACCTAAAGGATGCCAGTCCCCAGTTAATGGAAGCCTATTCCATCCTGATTTTAGGTATCCCTACCTGGGATTTCGGCGAATTACAGGAAGACTGGGAAGCCATCTGGCCACAGTTAACGCAGCTTAATCTGAAGGGAAAGATTGTCGCCATGTATGGCATGGGCGATCAATTCGGATATAGCGAATGGTTCCTGGATGCCCTTGGTATGCTGCACGATCATATCGCCCCATTGGGAGTGGAGTTTATCGGTTTTTGGCCGACGGAAGGGTTTGAATTTACTAGCCCAAAACCACTCAGCGCCGATGGTAAACACTTTGTTGGTTTAGCATTGGATGAGGTCAATCAATACGATTTGAGCGAAGAGCGCATCGAGCAATGGTGTGATCAAATTCTCTTAGAGATGGACGCGCTACTGTAGTCAGCCAAACGGGCACCTAATGTGCCCGCTTCTGTATCCCTTGCGTTACATCAATCCCATAAGCGAAACGCGTCGGTACTGCTGCCCTCTACTGCTAGCGGTTTATTCACCGTCTTATCGGTATTGGCTTCAGTCGATTTCTGCCCGGTCAATAGCTGTGGGTTAGCCACTTGATACCAGTCTAAACGCCGGGTTAACACCATCACTGCGGCCAGAATAATAAACAGCAGCCCTGCGCCGAGTAACAATGCATGGTCTTCCGATTGCAGCAAGCCAAACAAAACCCCGTACAACAGCAATAAACCACCAGCAAACAATCCGCCTCGCCGCCACCCGCCCAGCACCGCACTCAGGTAGATTGCGATCAACAAGCTGCAACTCAAACTGGCGATAGTATAAGCCAGCGTGAAGCCAAGATGTTCAGAGAACGCCAGCAACATTAGGTAGAACAGCACCAGAGCGGCCCCCACCAGCAGATATTGAATTGGATGCACACGCAGTGAGGTCAGGCTTTCAAACAGGAAGAAGCTGAAGAAAGTGAGGCCAATAAACAGAATGGCATACTTAATGGCTCGTTCGGTTAACTGGTAGTGATCGACCGGTTCAATCAAGCTGGTGCTAAAAGCGGGTAACTCATTGAAGTCGACATGTGGGTCATCACCCGCAAAGTTGATATTTATGTTGTTGGCCAGCCAGTTAGTGCTCCAATGGGCACGAAAGCCTTTTTCGTCCACCTTGCGCTGCAACGGTAAAAACTCGCCGACAAAATTAGGATGCGGCCAATTGCTTTGTAAGGTTAGCTCACTGCTACGCCCGATAGGGACTACCGACAGGCTATTGGTGCCAGTCAGCGTCAATGTAAAGCTAATATCAAATTTTTCCTGTTGAATCTGCGCCAATGAAAGCTCTGCATGAACACCTTGCGCAGTCCGCCCCAGGAAAGCACCGGGTTCGAAGTTAATTTTTTGGCTGCCCACCGTGAGTGGCGAAATTTGCTGTATACCCCGCGAATCGCTCAGCGCCACCACCAGTGACGGTTTGCCAATAGTGACGCCGTCATGTATCAAGTCGTCCAATGCCGTAGCGTCAAATTGTGCGTTGAAATTAAGCGCCCCCTGATAGACTTGCGCTTTATAAATACCCAATCGCCGCACATCAACATCCGGCGCACCGCTAACGGTCATGACCTCCGGCAGTATGTAGCGACTGCGATTAACCCACTCTCTCTTTTTCTTGCCATCAACTTCGCTTTCTACCCATTCGCTATAAGGCACCACAATTAGCGGGCCAAGGATCTTCTGCGATCGGCTGGTGCTGTCACTGACTTTATCGATAACACTTTGCCGATAACCACTGCGTTCAGAGATAACGTTCAGTAACATCTCTTTCGGGATCATCATCAATAGAATTAAGCCCAGCAATGTGGCTATTTTCCAAAACAGTACGGACTTGAACATGACTTGCGCTCCTTTTAAGGTCAGGAGAGCAGCTTAAGTCAGTGAAGTGAAAGCAGAATGAGGCTATGTGAAGTGAAGGTGAAGTCAGCCAATCACGCGGTATCCAGCGGCAGCGTTAAATAGGCACTCACCCCTTGTGGCAAGCGGTTTTCCAGCGAAATCTGCCCGCGATGAATAGCGACCACCTCGCGCACAAAATTCAGCCCCAACCCAGTACTTTTCGGGCTATCGGCCCTTGGTAATGAATAAAAACGGTCGAAAATTTTCTCTTGAGCGTAATCGGGAATACCGCTGCCATTATCTTCAACCGTTATCAGATACTCCCCCTCATGCCGCTCGCCACTGAGTATCACAGCCCCGCCTGAAGGTGTGAAATCCAGTGCATTATCAATCAGATTGGTCAGCGCCTGACTGAGTAATAACCCATCCCCGGTTAATATTGCGCTATCGGCGCTTTTCAGTTGCAGGTAAATACCTCGGCTGACAGCCTGTGCCTCTTTCGCACTGAAGGTTTGTTTGAGTATGTGACTGATATCCAATGGAGAAAACTGTAAATCAACCCGACTCTCGAGCCGTGCCTGCACCAACATTTTATCTACCAGTTGCCGGATGCGTGCACTTTGCTGCTCAATATTAACAATAAACCGCTGGGCAGTGGCTGGCGGGGGCGACTCACGTAGCAGTTCAGCTGCACCGGTAATGGCGGCTAATGGGCTTTTCAGCTCATGAGTCATGGTGTGAACATATTGTTCGATGTAGGCTTTGCCATCCAATTTAAGACGCATACTTTCCAGTGCGCGGGCCAAATCATTCAACTCGCTACTGCCGATCGCTGGCAGCGCCACAACCTGCCCCTCGGCCACCCGTTCAGCGTAATCTACTAATTTGCCGATAGCGCGGTTTATCCACCATACGAAGCCCAAGCCAATCAACAGAGCAATACCGAGCAAGACACCACCAGCCAACAAGATCTTACGCTCACTGCGTTTGATAACGGGCGCCATGGAAATATTGGGTTTACCCACACTGAGCACCCCGATGATTTTGTTTTCAGCAATGACCGGTGCCGCCACATACATTACCGAACTTTGTTCATCTGCGGGATTGGTACGGGTGCTGCGTGCGCCATATTCACCACGTAGCGTCAGCCAAACATCATTCCAGCGCGAATAATCTTGCCCTACCGCTTTACCCGATGAATCAAAAATCACCCGCCCGTCGGCATCCGTCAGATAAACGCGATATTCGTTACGATCCTTGCGAATACCTTCAATATTGGCACCTATTGGCCGCAAATTTAGCGAAGCAAACGCTTGTGCCAATTGACCACTGGCAACGTTATCCAGCAGCATATCTTGCCGGGCAAACTGTGCCAGTAGTGTGGCGGTATCCACTAATGTGCCTTCGGTGGCGCGCCGGACGCCAGGTTTCACCTCTTGTACGAAAATACGAATAACAAAATAACCGGCAATGGCCACTATCAGAAAGTAACCTAGCAGTAAGCGCACGCCGATTTTCATCGCTGACTCTTCATAGCTGACAACTCATCATCGGTAACTCAGACTATAGCCCAACCCACGATGAGTGCGGATTGGTGACTCCTCATCGTAAGCCATACGCAATTTTGAGCGCAGGGTTTTAATGTGGGTATCGACAGTACGGTCCTGACTCTCTTCTGCCTGTGCCCAAACGATATCCATCAGTTGCTGACGTGAAAATATGCGCTCTGGGGCCAGTAATAAGGTTTTCAGTAACAGATATTCATAGCGGGTGAGCCAGAGAGGCTGCTGATGATAGGTCACCCGCGCGCCGGCCTCATCCAGGGTGAAATCACCGAATTGATGCACCATAGCAGAGGTGGCCAGAATTTGTGATTTTTGTAAGCGCCGCAATACCGTGCGCACGCGGGCACTCACTTCACGGGGTGAGAAGGGCTTAGCAATATAATCATCGGCACCAATTTCCAGCCCGACTATGCGATCCAGCTCTTCACTACGGGCGGTAAGAAATACCACCGGCAGCGCGGGTTCGCGCGCCAATAGACGGCGGCACAGGTCAAAACCATTGATATCAGGTAAGCCAACATCCACTATCGCTAAAGCGGGCGGGCCATCCGCCAGTGCTGCCAGTGCCGGTTCCCCCCGGTCAAACCACCGGAGGGTAAAACCTTCGCTTTCTAAGGTATAAATCAGCGTATCAGCGATACTTGGTTCATCCTCTACCAGCCAGATTAAGGGTTTCATTGATTCATCCCCTCATCTGAGCCAAATGAATGCCGCAATAGCTGACATAATTGCCGCCACTCATCTTCTGACATACTGTCGGCGGCCAGCCACAACCGCTTACGGGCTGAACGGCTGCTCGACTGCTGTAGATTTAATAACACGCCATAACGGGTAATCCATGGCTGTTTGGCCACGATCCATTCGAGCCTTTTCCATAGTACCAGGTTGCCGGGTTTTAACCGGATCTCGCCTTGACAGGACGTAATATTTTTCTGGCTGCGGATACACTCAAACACCACCAGCGTCAGCAATACCAACCACAATGCGGTATACCCTTGAGGCCAAGGCGCAACCAAGGTGAGTATCACTAAAACACCATGAGACAATAAAGAGAAGAGTTGAGTGTGCCAGGATACCCGCAAATCACATCGCCACTGGGCCACGGGCTTTATTTCGTGTTTGAATCAGTTTGACCATCTGACGCAGCTCGCTATCCTGCGGCTCCCCGTGATTCATCAGCCAGTTGAATAAGTCTGGGTCATCGCACTCAAGTAAGCGAATAAATGCCTGCTTCTCGTTATTACTCAAGCCATCATACTCATGTTCAAAAAACGGCATGATAGAGATATCAAGTTCACGCATACCACGACGGCACGCCCAGTGAATACGGGCTTTATTATCGATTTCCATGTCCTGATTGACTCCTCAGTGAAGGATATTATCCGAACCCGGCCGCCAATAAGCGCCTGATTCGGTGCGTTGCTAGAGTAACAATTTGATACATCCAACGGGAAGATTATCACCGTTGAATTGTCATTTTAAGATGCTAAATGCTCAGCAAATGCTGTTTTTTCAAACACCTTTAACATGCTGTTGCAGAATCTGCGGTCATTGTACCTCAGATGTCGGTTAATTTAGATATTGGATAATAATGACCAATCCGTGGAATAACTGCTTGCAAAGCTACTCCGCTATTTTACCATTGGGACATAAGCTCACGGCACCGCCTTGGCAGGTGCTATTCATTGGCAGATACTTTTCATTTGCAGGTAAGCATGGCACATAACACTCCGTTCTCTGCACAACCACCGGTCGCCTCTTCCGGGCTGCCATTAACACTCATCTCGCTCGATGACTGGGCGCTCGTTACCTTAACTGGCGCTGACCGAGTGAAATATCTGCAAGGGCAAGTTACTGCGGATATCGATGCTCTGCCCACCGACCAGCATATCCTGTGCGCCCATTGTGATGCTAAAGGGAAAATGTGGAGCAACCTGCGGCTATTTTATCGTGGCGAGGGGCTGGCATTTATTGAGCGCCGCAGCCTGCTGGATAACCAGTTAAGCGAACTCAAGAAATATGCCGTGTTCTCTAAAGTGGCTATTGCTGCACAGCCTGATGCCGTTCTGTTAGGCATTGCAGGGGCAGAGGCTAAAACTGCGCTGGCTGAGGTTTTTGCCGAATTACCGAGTGCCGAGCATCCGGTGACCCAGCAAGGTAATAGCACACTGTTGCATTTCTCACTCCCCGCCGAGCGTTTTTTGCTGGTAACTGATGCCGCGCAAGCCCAGCAACTAGTAGAAACACTGGCCGACCGCGCGCAGTTTAACAACAGTAAACAGTGGCTGGCGCTGGATATTGAAGCAGGCTTGCCAATTATTGATACTGACAGCAGCGCGCAGTTTATTCCTCAAGCCACCAATATTCAGGCGTTGAATGGCATTAGCTTCAGTAAAGGTTGTTACACCGGGCAGGAGATGGTGGCCAGAGCCAAATACCGCGGAGCCAACAAACGCGCGCTGTACTGGTTAGCGGGTGCTGCCAGCCGTGTACCGGCAGCCGGTGAAGATTTAGAGTGGCAATTAGGTGAGAACTGGCGTCGTACTGGTTCCGTGTTAGCCGCGATTCAACTCAGTGATGGCACTGTGTGGGTGCAGGCGGTGTTGAACAACGATCTGGCGGCAGACAGTGTGCTACGGGTGCGCGATGATGTTGGCAGTGTGCTGACTATTCAGCCGCTGCCCTACTCACTGAGTGATGAGAAGTAGTCTTACTCGAACCAGAGGCCGGTTATCCGGCCTCAATTTATGCATGTGGCTAAAGCATCAAACGTACAAATAGATCGCCATAAAGTGGCAGACACTGCCACCCAACACAAAACCATGCCAGATAGCATGACCGAAGCGGATACGCTTAGAGGCGTAGAAAACCACCCCTAAAGTGTAAAGCAAGCCGCCAATAGTCAATAATGCCAACCCGCCAATTTCAAGTTTCACCGCCAACTGATAAATCACAATCAGTGATAACCAGCCCATCGTCAGGTAAGTCACGAGCGACAACACCTCAAATCGATGAGCAAAAGCCAGCTTAAATATCACACCGAACAGCGCCAGCCCCCAAATGACCGCCATTAACCCTCTGGCCAGTGGCGAATCCAATCCCACTAGCAGAAAGGGGGTATAAGTGCCGGCAATCAAAATATAAATGGCACAGTGGTCAAACTTCTGTAGCCAGAGCTTCGCCTTACGGTGTGGCACGGCGTGATACAGTGTTGATGCCAGAAAAAGCAAAATGATACTGCCGCCATACAAGCTATAGCTGGTTAGCGCTTTGGTATCAGCACCACTGTCTACTGCCTGCACCAAAAGCAACACCAGCCCGATAATTCCAAACACCACACCAATACCATGGCTAATGCTATTAGCTATCTCTTCTGCCCATGGATAGGCTGGGGTCGTTGTGGCCGGTGACAATATCGATGGGGCCGCAGAAGTAGGTGGAGTAACTGTAGCAGAGGGTGTAACTGATTTATTATTCAATACTTATTATCCTGAATATTAGCTGTTGTATACCCAAAGACATTGGCGTTGCAGTCAGGCTGCAAGGTAATCAATCCCGATGAGCGGCACAGTAGGTAGCCAATTGCGCAAATATACTGCACTCAGGTTAACTGAGAATGATTCCAGTGTACACGTGTAAGCTTAAATATTCTGTCAATACATGTAACTCACCATGTCTATTGCCAGATGAAGCAAAAAGAACAGAGTAATTGCAGATAATCAGGTAACGTATTACCGGTCTATCTTTATCTGATTTGAGGGTTGTTTGTTATGTCATTAACACTGCCAGTTCTGGATTTTGGCCCCCTGACCGAGACGGTCCAGTTTCTGATGGAAGTTGATAAGCTAAAAGATATACAGCGCCGCACCAAAGTGATTGCCAGCTTACGGCAGGAAAACTCCGCTGAGCACAGTTGGCATTTTGCGGTGGCAGCAATGAGTCTGGCCCCCTATGCAGGCCCGGATGTTGATATCAACCGCGTAATTCAAATGGCACTGCTGCACGATATTGTTGAAATCGATGCCGGTGATGTCATCGTTTATGATTTGGCCGCCAGAGCCGCCATTCATGAACAAGAAGTGGCCGCGGCTAAACGGTTATTCGGTATGCTCCCTCCCGCTTTAAACGCGCAATTTACCGCGCTGTGGGACGAATATGAAGCAGAAGAAACCGCCGATGCATGCTTTGCGACCGTGCTGGACCGCATTTTGCCAATGCTGATTAACCTGCATACCGAAGGGCAAAGCTGGATAGAAAATGGTATCCGTTTGCAACAAGTGCTGGATCGCAACCAACGAGTCGCTGAGCGCTATCCTCAGATCTGGCAATATTTACTGCCCCAGTTACAGGCTGCGCAGCAAAAGGGCTGGCTGAAATAATCATGTTGAAGTACATGCGGTTAGGCCAGCTATGTCAATCGACTGGCAAACCGCATCTGTTTTATTTTCCGCCCGCCAGGTCCAATACGCTGCCGGTGACATAAGAGGCACAGTCTGACAGCAACCAAACAATCGCCTCAGCAACTTCATGTGGGTGACCACCCCGCTTCATGGGTAACAAGCCTTGGATCCGGTCAACCCGCCCCGGTTCACCACCACTGGCATGGATATCGGTATAGATAACACCTGGCCGTACCCCGTTAACCCTAATCCCCTCAGCCGCCACCTCCAGCGACAAACCGATGGTCAGTGTATCAATAGCCCCTTTGGAGGCTGCATAATCCAAATATTCCCCCGGTGCACCAAGGCGTGACGCGGCAGAAGAAACATTAACAATTGCCCCACCATTGCCACCATGGCGCAGAGCCATGCGTTTAACCGCCTCGCGACTGCATAAGAAATACCCTGTCACATTGGTCGTTAGCACTCGGTTAATACGTTCGGCGGTCAAGCCTTCAATACTGGTTTGAGGGAACAGAATACCGGCATTATTCACTAATGCACTGATTGGCCCCAGTTGCGCCTCAAGTTGTTCAAACAGCGCCACAACCTGTGATTCATCAGCAATATCCGCCTGTAACGCAATCGCCAACCCTCCCGCAGCCGCTATCTCCGCCACCACCTGCCGCGCAGCTTGCTGGTCATTGATATAATTGACCGCCACCCGATAACCATGTTTTGCCAACAGCAATGCGGTCGCACGACCAATTCCCCGGCTGCCGCCCGTCACTAATGCAACTTTCTTATTCATATCCCGGTTCCCTATGCTGCGATAAAGAGTTCCCAAACTAGCATGCCAATACTGGCGAGATAATCAACATAGCAAAAGGGCCGCATACGCGACCCTCAGATTCATCCACAACTTATCTCTATTTTAAATTACTCATAATCAGCAATAGGGACACATGAGCAGAACAGATTACGGTCGCCGTACACATCATCCAAACGTTTCACCGCTGGCCAGTATTTGTTCTCCATCACACCTGCAACCGGGAACACAGCCAGTTCACGGCTGTAAGGGTGCTGCCAGTCCCCCACCAGCTCCGCCTGAGTATGAGGCGCATTCACCAGCGGGTTGTCTTCCAGCGGCCATTCGCCTTGGGCCACTTTGTCAATCTCGCTACGAATCGCTAACATCGCATCGATAAAGCGGTCCAGTTCCACTTTGCTTTCTGATTCTGTCGGCTCCACCATCAGTGTTCCGGCAACCGGGAACGACATGGTCGGCGCATGAAAACCGAAATCAATCAGGCGTTTAGCGATATCCATTTCACTGATACCGGTCGCCTCTTTTAGCGGACGAATATCCAGAATACACTCATGTGCCACACGGCCATCGTGACCAGTATACAACACCGGATAGGCGGCTTTGAGGCGGGTAGCGATGTAGTTGGCATTCAAAATAGCCACCTGACTGGCTTGCTTCAAGCCATCAGCGCCCATCATGCGGATATACATCCAACTGATAGGTAAAATTGATGCACTACCAAATGGCGCGGCTGAAACGGCACCTTGCTGAGTGGTCATACCGTCGATTTGCACCACACTGTGACCGGGTACAAAAGGTGCCAAATGGGCTTTGACGCCAATTGGCCCCATGCCTGGACCGCCACCGCCATGTGGGATACAGAAAGTTTTGTGCAAGTTAAGATGCGATACATCAGCCCCGATATAACCCGGCGTTGTGATGCCAACCTGCGCATTCATGTTCGCGCCATCCAGATAAACTTGCCCGCCAAACTGATGAACGATTTGGCAAACCTCACGGATGGTTTCTTCATACACGCCGTGGGTTGACGGGTAGGTCACCATAATGCAAGACAACTCATCACCCGCTTCTTCTGCCTTTTGGCGCAAGTCATGTAAATCGATATTGCCTTGCTTATCACAGGCCACCACCACCACCGACATACCGGCCATTTGTGCTGACGCGGGGTTAGTGCCGTGGGCTGAGCTTGGTATTAAGCAGATATGGCGACTCGCCTGATTGCGACTTTCGTGGTAACGGCGGATAGCCAGCAAACCGGCATACTCTCCCTGCGCACCTGAGTTTGGTTGCATACACACGGCGTCATAACCCGTCAGTTGCACCAACCATTGTGACAGTTGACCAATCATCTGCTGATAACCGGCCGCTTGCTCCGGCGGGCAGAATGGGTGTAACTCAGCGAATTCCGGCCAGGTAATCGGGATCATCTCGGCGGCAGCGTTCAACTTCATGGTACAAGATCCCAACGGGATCATCGCCTGATTCAGCGCCAAATCTTTGCGCTCTAAACGATGCATATAACGCATCATTTCGGTTTCGCTGTGATAACGATTGAATACCGGATGGGTCAGAATCGGCTCTTGGCGCAGCATCGTAGCCTGTATCGACTGGCTGCTCTGGCTGACTTTAGCATCAAGCTGGTCAATATCCAGGCCGTGGCTATCACCGGCTAACAGGGCAAAAAGGGTCTGAATATCTTCGCGGGAGGTGGTTTCATCCAGCGTGATACCCACAGCGCCATGAATGTCAGTGCGCAGGTTAATACCAAAACTCAATGCACGAGCCAATACCGTAGCTTTGTCTTTGACTTCAACTGTCAGGGTATCGAACCAGTGCTGGAAACGGAGACTCAGGCCTGCTTGTTGCAAACCCGCAGCCAAAATATCGGTCATCCGGTGAATACGGCCAGCGATACGCTGCAAGCCCTGCGGGCCATGATAAACCGCATACAGGCTGGCAATATTGGCCAGTAGCACCTGTGAGGTACAAATGTTGGAGTTAGCTTTCTCGCGGCGAATATGTTGCTCACGGGTCTGCATCGCCATACGCAACGCAGTATTACCGGCAGCGTCGCGTGATACCCCAATAATGCGGCCCGGCATCGAGCGTTTAAATTCGTCACGGCAGGCAAAGAATGCAGCATGTGGGCCGCCATATCCCATCGGCACACCAAAGCGCTGGGCGGAGCCAAATACCACATCGGCACCTTGTTTACCCGGCGCAGTCAACAGCACCAGCGCCATAATATCGGCAGCCACGCTGGTAATGATTTTACGTTTTTTCAGTTCAGACAGCAGCGCGCTGTAGTCATGCAGTTCACCGGTGGTGCCTACTTGTTGCAGCAACACACCAAAAACACCATCCAGCTCCAGCACTTTTTCAGCACGGTCGACAATCACTTCAAAACCAAAAGTTTCCGCGCGAGTTCGCACCACATCCAGCGTTTGTGGATGAACATCATCAGCCACAAAGAAGCGATTAGCGTCCTTCAGCTTACTGGCTCGCTTGGCTAATGCCATCGATTCTGCCGCAGCAGTAGCCTCATCCAGCAAAGAGGCAGAAGCCAGATCTAAACCCGTCAGGTCTTGTGTCAATTGCTGGAAATTCAACAGCGCTTCAAGGCGGCCCTGAGAAACTTCTGGTTGATAAGGTGTGTAGGCGGTGTACCAGCCTGGGTTCTCCAGCATATTACGCAGGATAACCGGCGGGGTCAGTACCGGGCTGTAGCCCATGCCGATGTAGGATTTATAGCGCTGATTCTGGCTGGCAATCCCTTTAAGTTCCGCCAGCGCCTGGTGTTCAGTGGCAGCATCACCCACTTGTGGTGGGCTTGGCAATTGGATATCTGCCGGAACAATCTGCTGGATCAATGTACTTAACGAGTTGGCACCAATGGCGGCCAACATCTGTTGCTGTTGTTCAGCAGAGGAGCCGATATGGCGCTGAATAAAAGCATCGTTATGTTCAAGCTGGCTGAGATTCTGAGTCATTTGCTACACATTCCTGAATAGGGCATGGGACGGGAGATATTTGAGATTAACCGCGCCTTGGAGAGGTTTTAGAAATACTCACAAAGCCGAACTAAGGGGAAACACGTCGTTCGGGTCGTAGTGGCGTAAGCCACCGGAGCGCCCGTAGACGTGGTCAACCCTTAGCTCATTGCACTTCACTCACCTCAGGCTTTTTTTCATTTATTCTTCAATGGTCGCCAGATAAGCCTCGGCATCTAACAAGCCTGCCAGCTCACCTTCATCAGAGGCTTTGATGCTGAACAGCCAACCATCGGTATAAGGTGCGCTGTTGACCAGCTCTGGTGAGCTTTCCAGCTCAGTATTAACCGCAACAATTTCGCCGCTGATCGGGGCATAAATGTCGGAAGCCGCTTTAACTGATTCGGCAACAGCACAGTCACTGCCAGCTGAAACTTCACTGCCCACTTCAGGCAAATCAACAAACACCATGTCGCCCAGTAGCTCTTGCGCATGCTCAGTGATACCGATGCTATAGATGCCATCGCCATCGGCACGAACCCACTCATGAGATGACGCATATTTTAACTCTGCTGGTACATTGCTCATTGCTGCTCCTTAAAAAGAGATAGAGCCAAAAATTGAGGCTCTTATAATTCGGAAGACTTACAGCGCGACCGGCTTACCCGCCCGCACAAAACCGGGTTTTGTGACCCGCACTGGCATTTCACGGTTGCGGATTTGAACCACCGCACTCTCACCAATTCCCGCAGGCACACGGGCCAGCGCAATGCTGAACCCCAATGTAGGCGAGAATGAACCACTGGTTATCACACCGACATGTGAGTTACCCAGCGCATCAGAAAAATGCACCGGCAACTCATTACGTAATACGCCTTTTTCGGTCATGATCAAGCCGACCAGTTGCTCAGTGCCGTCCGCACGTTGCTTTTCCAGTGCTTCGCGGCCGATAAACTGGCGGTCTTCTGGCAACCAGGCTATCGTCCAGCCCATATTGGCGGCTAACGGAGAAACACCTTCATCCATTTCCTGGCCGTAAAGGTTCATACCCGCTTCCAGACGCAAAGTATCACGCGCACCAAGACCCGCAGGCTTCACCCCAGCGGCGAGCAGTTGCTGCCAAAATTCAACAACTTGCTCTTTTGGTAGTGCGATTTCATACCCTGATTCACCGGTATAACCGGTAGTCGCGATAAAGAAATCACCCGTTTGAATACCAAAGAATGGTTTCATGCCCGCGATCGCCTGCTGCTGCTCAGGAGTCAGTAAAGTAGCCACTTTCTGTTGAGCCGTTGGGCCTTGTACCGCCACCAGGGCAAGATCGTCACGCACCGTCACTTCAACCTGGTAAGGTTCAGCATGCTGGATTATCCAGGCCAGATCTTTGTCACGGGTAGCGGAGTTAACCACTAAGCGGAAATAGTCTTCTTGCAGGAAATAGACAATCAAGTCATCGATAACACCGCCGGACGCATTTAGCATCCCGGTGTAAAGGGCTTTGCCCGGTTGGGTTAGTTTGGCAACGTCGTTGGCTAACAGGTAACGCAGGAACTCACGGGTACGGGCACCGTGCAGATCAACGATAGTCATATGAGAGACATCGAACATACCGGCATCTTGACGCACGATATGGTGCTCGTCGATTTGGGAACCATAATGCAATGGCATCATCCAGCCATGAAAATCTACCATGCGCGCACCGCACGCTACGTGCTGATCATACAGCGGGGTCTGCTTAGACATCTACTCTCCCTCAAACAGTTTCATGCCATGAGTGTCTGGTACTCTGACTTACCATAAACAGGCATATACCCTAGATAATTCGGGTTGCAGGAAGGCGGCAACTAAGTGAATCCCCAGGAGCTTACATCAGTAAGTGACTGGGGTGAACGAAGGCAGCCAACACACATGCAACGTGAAGTATGACGGGTCTACGCAAACGATACCTTTTGCCCAACGTTATCACCGAACTCATCAGGTAACCATAAGCTAAAATAGGCAATAGCACGCCCTAAGAGGACAAAAGGCAGGAGTATTGTGCAGAGTTTTCCACTGAAAAAATGCGCACAGAGGCACATTATTAACAATTAATCAGTAAAAATTGCGATGTTATATAACCAAATAACCAAAACCCTGTCAGTTTCAACTTTTCAGGTTTTGGTTATCAGTGAGAAAAACTAATGCGAAAATAGGGCTGAAATTAGATTATTTCAACTGAGGGGGGTTTAGTGACTCACAAAACTACTCATCTAGCCAATCGGGTAAATCATGTAATCCCATGGCCTGCCGCACTAACGGTGGTTTTACCCCCGGCAAGTTATCAGCCAGCGTTAAGCCAATATCACGCAGGAGCTTTTTGGCAGGGTTACTGCCCGCAAACAGGGAGCGGAAACCCTGCATACTGGCAAGCATCACCGCAGCACTGTGCTTGCGGCGACGTTCATAACGCCGCAGATAGAGATGCTGACCGATATCTTTGCCTTGGCGCTGTAAACGGCGCAGCTCAGAGACTAACTCAGCGGCATCCATAAAGCCCAGATTGACGCCCTGCCCGGCCAACGGATGCACAGTATGGGCAGCATCCCCCACCAGCGCCAACCGGTGTGCCGCGAAGCTACGTGCATAGCGCCCCATCAGCGGGAAGGTCTGGCGCTCACTCTCAAGCTGGCATTGCCCCAAACGCATATCAAACGCCATGCCCAGTTCGCGGTTGAATTGCTCGGCGGGTAGCGCAGCTAACTCGGCAGCACGCTCAGGAGGAAGTGACCAGACTATCGAACTCAAGTGTGGGGAGCTAAACGGCAGGAAAGCCAGAATACCATCACCATGAAATACCTGATGCGCCGTTGCCTGATGTGCTTCTTCCGTGCGAATGGTCGCTACCAGCGCATGGTGGGCATAGTCCCAAAAAGTCAGCGGGATATCCGCATGCTGGCGCAACCATGAGTTAGCGCCATCGGCCCCAACCACCAGCCGCGCACTGAGCATACGGTCATCAGTTAGCGTGATAAAAGCTTCGCTTTCACCCCATGCCACCTGTTTGAGGCTGGCCGGTGCCAACAGCGTAATCTCAGCTAATTGGCTGGCACGTTGCCATAGCGCCTGCTGAATCACCCGGTTCTCAATGATATGACCGAGATGGCTGAAGCCATATTCATCAGCATGAAACGCTATTTTGCCAAAACTGTCTTGGTCCCACACTTCCATGCCGCTATAAGGGCTGGCCCGTAGCGCCAAAATGCTGTCCCATACCCCTATTTTTTTCAATAAGCGCTCACTGGCAGCATTGATCGCCGAGACACGTAGCGCCAACTCATCAGTCAACGGTGCAGTGAGAGGTTCTGGTGCGGGCTGATGCTCCAGAATAGCGATGCGCAAGCCACTGCCCTGTAAGCCACAGGCCAGCGCCAGACCGACCATTCCGCCACCGGCGATTACCACGTCATATGATTGCATACCGAGATATATCCCATGAAAATATGAACTTTATTTACCCTATAAATTTCTCGATGCAGGAAGGCGGCAAGCGAGATACAAATCGGTCGGGAATCGATTTGAACAGCATTTATGCTAACCCGTAGGGTGAGCCTCAAGGATGGGACTCATTAATTCCGATGAGCTTACATCAGTCGCAGCCCACACACCTGCAACGTGAAAGATGACGGGTAAAATTAACGCTCTACCCATCCCAATGTCTGCCGGGCGAAAGTATCACGTATTGCAGGCATCAGTTCCATTGACATCAGAGCAAGGTTACGCCCAACCACCAGTGGCCCATAGCGATTGGCAAACAGACGAATTAAACCATCAGTGACACCAATAGTCGCCTGTTGATCCCCTTGCCGCCGCTGCTGATATTGGCTGAGCACCGCATACTCACCGGGGTCTCCCCCCGCCTGCGCGATAGTTTCAGCCAGCGACATCACATCACGCAGCCCTAGATTGAAACCCTGCCCGGCAATGGGATGCAGTGTTTGCGCCGCATTACCCACTAACGCCAGACGGTGACTGATATGGCGCGAAGCCGTCAATAATTGCAGCGGGTAGCTGTAGCGCTTACCCGCATGGAGAATTTTACCCAACCGCCAACCAAAAGCTTGCTGCAATTGCGCCACAAAACGGGCGTCATCCCAACTATCGACCTGCTGCTTTTCGTGTTTAGCGTGACACCAGACCAACGAGCTACGCCCTTCAGACATCGGTAATAATGCCAACGGCCCATTGCGGGTAAAACGCTCAAAAGCCCGACCTGCCGGTAGTTCGGAAGTCGTAATATTGGCAATCACGGCGATCTGTTGATAGTCCTGCTGCTGCCACTGAATATTACAAGCCCGCGCCAGTGCCGAATGAGATCCGTCGGCTGCCACTAGCAGCTTTGCACTCAGTTGTTGGCCGTTATCCAGCGTCACACCAGCTGATGCAACTGTACGGACCACATCCACCACTTTAGCCGGGCAATGCAGCGTCACTCCCGGCGCTTTCTGCAATAAGGCAAACAGCCTTTTACCGGCATCATGTAGCTCAATAACATTACCCAGTGCCGCAACACCATAATCAGCGGCGCGTAAGTTAACAAAGCCCGAATGACCGCTATCACTAACATGAACATGTTCAATGGCGGTGGCACAATCAACCAGATGCGCCCAGATACCAATGCGCTCCAGTTGTTGGCAGGTGCCTTGTGCCAAGGCAATTGCTCTGGCATCAAACCCCGGGTGCTGCTTGCTATCGGGAAGTTGTGCCTCAACCAAAGCAACCGGCACCCGCCCTTTGGTGAGGGATGAAATAGCCAGCGCCAGAGTTGCTCCGGCCATACCACCACCAACAATGATTACGCTCATCAGTTATCTCGCTGCCGCCATCAGGGCTTCAATGGCATCGGGATCTTTCACCACACTGGCGGTCAGATTTTCATTGCCGTCAGCGGTAATCACAATGTCATCTTCGATACGAATACCAATACCACGGTATTCTGGCGGTACATCAGCATCTGGGGCGATATAGAGACCCGGTTCAATGGTCAACACCATTCCCGGTTCCAAAATGCGGCCACGGTCACTATTGGTATAATCACCGACATCATGCACATCCAACCCTAACCAGTGGCTCAAACCATGCATAAAGAAGGGGCGATGCGCTTTTTCAGCGATCAATTGCTCGATATCACCTGTTAGAATGCCCAAACCAACCAGACCCGTAATCATAATGCGCGCCACCTGCTCGGTGACTTCGCGGATACTGGTACCCGGGCGGAACAATTCTAATGATTGATTAATCGAGGCCAGAACGATGTCATAAATCTCGCGTTGCGCTGGCGTGAATTTGCCGTTAACCGGGAAGGTGCGGGTGATGTCACCGGCATAGCCACGGTATTCACAACCTGCATCAATCAGCACTAGCTCACCATCCCGCAATTCACTCTCATTTTCGGTGTAATGCAGAATGCAGCCATTCTCACCACCGCCAACGATAGTGTTATATGCCGGGTAACGCGCGCCATGGCGGGTGAACTCATGCAGAATCTCCCCTTCCAACTGATACTCAAACATACCTGGGCGACATTTTTCCATCGCGCGAGTATGGGCTAGCGCACTGATTTCACCGGCGCGGCGCATCACAGCAATTTCTTCAGCTGACTTAAACAGGCGCATTTCATGCAACCATGGACGCCAGTCAGTTAGCGTGGCCGGTGCACGTAAATTTTTACGAAAACCGTTACGTAACCTTTCCAGCGCGGCAAAAACAATTTTATCTGCATAAGCATATTGCCCCTGCGCGTGATAAATCACATCAAGGCGATTGAGCAACAAATAGAGCTGTTCGTCGATTTCATCGAAGGGTAATGCGCGGTCAACACCTAACTTGAGGGGGGCCGCATCTTGCCCTAAACGGCGGCCAAACCAGATCTCGGCGGTTAAATCCCGCACCCGGTTAAACAACACGCTATGGTTATGGGTCTCATCGCTTTTTACCAGAATCAACACCGCCTCCGGTTCATTGAACCCCGTCAGGTAGCTAAAATCGCTATTCTGACGATAAGGGTATTCGGAATCCGCACTGCGCGTAGCCTCTGGTGCGGCGAAAAACAGTGCTGCACTGCCCGGGGCCATCTTCGCCAACAGCGCCTGACGGCGGTTCTGGTATTCTTGCTGAGTCATCACACCCTCCTGGAACGTCCGATTTAATCGACTTAATTCAACATATTACACCATATCATTTAATGTAGTGTTGGCTTACGCATCTCTGGTGCAGTCGGCTTCTGTTGAGTAAATTCGATATGGCACAAAATAGCGGCCACACGCACATACTCAATAACTTCTTCTAATGATTGAGCCAGCTCTTCTTGATCTTCATCTTCGTCATAGCCTAATTGGGCAATATTACGTAAATCATCAATGGCTTCACCCACTTCATCTTTCACCTGCGCCAGTTTCGGTTGCAACATACCCAAACCTAACAGGAAATGGTTGACCCAACCTGATAATGCGTCAGCACGGTCAAAAACCGAGATATCGTCCCCTTCAGGGATAAGCAACTGGAACATAAAACCTTCGTTCTCCAGCGCTTCTTGTGTTGCTTCATGTAACTGTTGTAACGGCAATCCCAACGCTTGTGAAAAGGCAACGCCGTCATTGGTCAGGTCATGTACCAGCGTGCGCCAGCCATTGTCTTTACTGCCACCACAGAGCATGCCGCTGATCAGGCCATGCATTTCTGCGGGGGTTAATGCTACCGCTTGCTGGCTTAACGCCAAGGCAAGTGATTGGTAAGTTGGTAATGTATTCTCTATAGACATGCGTATTGGTCATCGTTGGCAGGATAAGTTCGTGTTATGCTACCACCAAGAAAGGTCGCTATACCAGAAAACGCAACGCGCCAGACCCTAATACCCAGCGGGTATTAGTGGTTGAATCTTGGTATCGAGATATATATAGTGACGCCCGCTTTGCAACTACGAGCATTTTGCCTCTGGTTTACAAGGTTGGCGCGAAAATTAGTCAGGAAGGTGGCATGTCTGCACAACCGGTAGATATTCAAATTTTTGGTCGCTCGTTAAGAGTCAATTGTCCGCCAGAACAACAAGACGCGTTGAACATGGCAGCAGAAGATCTTAACCAACGGTTGCAAGATCTCAAAGTTCGCACTAGAGTCACAAATACTGAGCAGTTAGTTTTTATCGCAGCATTGAACGTCTGTCACGAATTAGCTCAGGAAAGGTTGAAAACCCGTGACTATGCATCCAATATGGAGCAACGTATTCGGATGTTACAACAGACCATTGAACAGGCGTTGCTTGAACAAGGTCGCATCTCTGAACGTCAGGATGCACAGTTTGAATAAATCTCTGTTGAATGATAGATTCAGCAGTGAGTAAAAAATTTCTCTGAGGTGTTTGCCAGCGGGCCAGTCCCCTGAGCCGATATTTAATACCAACAGAATGTAGTGACTCCGTAACTGGTGCGCATGCTCGGTCCGCCGAGAAGCCTTAAGGTTGCGACGCTGCGTTCACCTTGAACCATGGGTTCAAGGGTTACAGCCTGCGGCGGCATCTCGGAGATCCCCCCTTTATCGGGTAACCAGCATTTGGGGTTATCACGTTCGTTTTACATTGGCTGTCTACTGGCATCAGCAATATATCTTGCGAATCAATAAAATGTCTTTTTAGTCAAAAAATTATCCTTTAAATCAACAACATATTTTTGAATAAATAATATGCCTTTGACTGCGCAATATGCCCTTGAGCGACAAAAAATTCGTAGTGAGATCCGTGAACGTCGGCGACTGTTGACTGCGGAACAACAGCATCAGTCAGCGCATCTGGCAGCAAAGCATATCGCTGAGCATGACAGAATCCGTCAGGCTAACACCATCGCCGTGTTCCTCTCCTTCGATGGTGAACTCAATACCCGCCCCATTATTGAGCTGCTATGGCAGCAACAAAAACAGGTTTATCTGCCGGTTTTGCACCCTTTCAGCCCCGGTAATTTATTATTTCTGCGTTATCGCCCTGATAGCACGCTTATCCGTAATCGCCTGAAAATCCTTGAACCACAATTAGATGTGCGAGAAGTTCTGCCACTAAACCAATTGGATATGGTGATAACCCCGTTAGTGGCGTTTGATAGCCTCGGGCAACGTTTAGGTATGGGTGGTGGCTTTTATGACCGTACGCTGCAACACTGGCAGCAAGGACGCCCTTATCCTATTGGCCTGGCCCATGATTGCCAATGGGTAGAGCACTTGCCCTGTGAGCTTTGGGATGTGCCATTGCCAGAGATAGTGACACCAACAAAAGTGTGGCAGTGGTAAGAGATAATCCTGCAAAATAAAAAAACACCCGATATTTTATAGATAGCGGGTGTTTAGTCATTTAATACAAATATTTATACCCAAAACCATTGGTAATGCGGCTAGGCAGCAAGTGAACGACAAATTGGTCGTAAACCATTTTGAACGGCGCTTGCGCTAGCCCGCAGGGTGAGCCTCTGATGAGGCTCATAATCCCGATGAGCTTACATAAGTAAGTGATTCGGGTGAGCGAAGGCCGCTAACAACGCTGCAATATCAAGGTCGAAGGGGATACTAGTAAAGCAAACGAGCACGGATAGTTCCCGGGATCGCCTTCATCGCCTGCAATGCTTTTTCTGCATTTTCCGCATCATCAGTCTCAACATCAATGACGACATAACCGATTTCAGCACTGGTTTGCAGATACTGTGCCGCAATGTTGACATTCTGTTCGGCAAAGATTTTGTTAATGCTGGTCAGGATGCCTGGGCGGTTCTCATGGATATGCAACAGACGGCGGGTATTATCGCCGTGAGCAGGCAGAGAAACCTCAGGGAAGTTGACCGCAGACAGCGTTGAGCCGTTGTCGGAATACTTCGCCAGCTTACCTGCCACTTCATCACCGATATTTTCCTGCGCTTCCTGAGTGGAACCACCAATATGTGGTGTTAGCAACACATTATCAAACTCGCACAAGGGTGAATTGAACGGGTCCTTATTAGTTGCAGGCTCTTCAGGGAATACGTCGATTGCCGCGCCTGCCAAGTGATTGCTGGCCAACGCATCACACAAGGCCGGGATATCGACCACGGTACCGCGTGAGGCGTTAATCAGCATCGCACCCGGCTTCATCAGAGCCAACTGTTCAGGGCCAATCATGTTTTTAGTGGAGTGGTTTTCCGGCACATGCAGGCTAATCACATCACTCATATTCAGCAGATCAGACAGGTGACGCACCTGCTGTGCATTCCCTAACGACAGTTTATTTTCGATATCGTAGAAAAATACTTTCATCCCGACACTCTCTGCCAGAATCCCTAGTTGGGTACCGATATGACCATAACCGATAATGCCCAGCTTCTTGCCACGGGCTTCATAGGAACCCACCGCCAGCTTGTTCCACTCACCACGGTGAGCTTTGGCGTTAGCAGATGGAATGCCCCGGAACATCAGCAGTAACTCGCCCAGTACCATTTCAGCTACCGAACGGGTATTGGAGAAAGGTGCATTGAATACCGGCACACCGCGTTTGGTAGCCGCTTTTAAATCAACCTGATTAGTACCGATACAGAAACAACCTACTGCGACTAATTTTTCTGCTGCCGCAAAAACTTCTTCAGACAGATGCGTACGCGATCGAATGCCGATGAAGTGAGCATCTTTGATCGATGCTTTCAGTGATTCGGTGTCTAAGGCACCTTTATGATATTCAATATTGCTATATCCGGCAGCACGCAGATTATCAACCGTGCTCTGGTGCACCCCTTCCACTAACAGAAACTTAATTCTGTCTTTCTCCAGTGATACTTTTGCCATGTCCCCGACCCTATTTTCAGACTTCAGATGTGGCTGCCGCTATCGAATGAATCCGGTCAGCACCCTGTCAACATAACAAATATTACGCGGGCAGCAATACAAACGATTGCCTGCCGGCCAGCATAACAATCAGTGCCAATGTTAATTTATGGAATAAAAAACTGGCGTGAAGAGGGTTAATGGCAGGTTAATAAAACGAAATGAAGAAATGTGATATATATCACCAAATTTAGCGATTTTAAGAAAAGATATTTAAAGGCAAAAAAACTTTCAGGATGAAGTAGCGAACCTCATCCTGAGAGCGCGTTAACCGATCACTTTAATTTTATGGTCTTAACGCCGTCGGCGGTGCCAATCAGTGCCACATCAGCCCCCCGATTAGCAAATAGGCCGACCGTAACGACACCGGCAATACCATTGATTTTATTTTCTAACGCAATGGCATCCAAAATACTCAGATTGTGGACATCCAAAATAACGTTGCCGTTATCAGTCAGGACGTTCTGACGATACTCCGGTAAGCCACCCAGCTTAACCAGTTCACGAGCCACATAAGAGCGGGCCATTGGGATAACTTCAACCGGCAGCGGGAACTTACCCAGTATAGCAACCTGCTTGGACGCATCCGCGATGCAGATAAACTGACGAGCAATAGCAGCAATGATTTTCTCGCGGGTCAGCGCAGCACCACCGCCTTTGATCATCTGCATCTGGTCGTTAATTTCATCAGCGCCATCAACATAGATATCCAATACATCCACTTCATTACAATCGAATACATGGATGCCGTAACTTTTCAGTTTGGCAGTAGAGGCATCAGAGCTGGAAACCGCCCCCTCTATCTGGCCTTTGATGGAGCCAAGTGCGTCAATAAAATGTGCTGCGGTCGAGCCAGTGCCGACCCCAACGATGGTACCGGGTTTAACATAATCTAATGCTGCCCAGCCCACTGCTTTTTTAAGTTCATCCTGAGTCATGGTAAGTTCACGCCTTGATGTGAAAGAAAACCTGAGGTCATTATAGAGCATCCGCAGTGGTGATTGTGTGAATAAAGCCAACTCGCGTGGTAGTTAATTCTAGCCGGATCACAGTTATGCCGGTTTATTTGTGGCTGACACCTTGGCATCCTGTCATAACAAACTGGCTAAAATGTGGCATAGTGCTGTATCGACTTAATATTTGGAGAGATGACTCCGATGAAACGCCCAGACTACCGTACGCTACAAGCGCTGGACGCGGTGATCCGTGAACGCGGTTTTGAACGCGCTGCACAAAAACTTTGCATCACCCAATCGGCGGTATCTCAACGCATCAAGCAGTTAGAGAATCTGTTCGGACAACCGCTGCTGGTGCGCACCGTGCCACCACGGCCTACCGAACAAGGGCAGAAACTGCTCGCGTTACTGCATCAAGTTGAGTTACTGGAAGAAGAGTGGCTGGGCAATGATAATGGCGGAGATACACCACTGTTATTGTCGCTGGCAGTCAACGCCGACAGTTTGGCGACCTGGTTGCTACCGGCATTGAAACCGGTGCTGGCTGATTCCCCTATCCGGCTGAATTTACAAGTCGAGGATGAGACTCGAACTCAGGAACGGTTACGTCGCGGCGAGGTTGTGGGTGCTGTCAGTATCCAACCTCAACCGCTCCCCAGTTGTCTGGTTGATCAACTCGGTGCGCTGGATTACCTGTTTGTCGCCTCCAAACCTTTCGCTGAGCGTTATTTCCCTAATGGCGTAACCCGCTCGGCATTGTTGAAAGCGCCAGCGGTGGCGTTTGACCATCTGGATGATATGCATCAGGCGTTTTTACAGCAGAACTTTGATTTATCACCGGGCAGCGTGCCCTGCCATATTGTTAACTCTTCCGAAGCTTTTGTGCAGTTAGCACGACAAGGAACCACCTGTTGTATGATCCCGCATCTGCAAATCGAGAAAGAGCTAGCTTCAGGCGAATTAATCAATCTGACGCCAGGATTACTGCAACGGCGAATGCTGTTCTGGCACCGGTTTGCACCGGAAAGCAGAACCATGAGAAAGGTGACTGACGCCCTGTTGTCTTATGGGCGTCAGGTATTACGGCAGGATTGATTTATTTAGCGGTACTGGTCGCAGTTTGGAGTTCAAACACGACATCAACCTGATCATCAAAATGGATGGTCTGCTGTTCGTAAGTCTGTGCGGCATCGGTGGCTGGTGCCGCTTCAGCGCTTTTAAACATGCGTGCTACCGGCATAGGCTGGTAGTTAGCGACGTGGTAACGAATGCTGTAGACCGGCCCAAGTTTAACTTTGAATCCATCAGCCAATGATCCTGCCTGGCTAATGGCATTTTCAATGGCTTTTTTACGCGCCTGCTCACGGTATGTGTCCGGGTTTGCTACCCCGAGTTCCACCGCACGGATCTCGTTTAGACCAGACTTCAGCGCACCATCTAGCAGCTCATTCAACTTATCCAGTTGGCGTAATGTTACCTGAACCTGGCGCACGGCACGGTATCCCTTCAAGACCGCTTCACCGCTTTTCTGGTAATCGTATTCAGGTTGGGTACGAATATTGGCAGCATTGATATCTTTCTTTTCAATGCCACTTTTACGTAAGAAATCAAAATATTGCGCGACCCTTGTATCCGCCTGTTTTTTGGCATCTGCCGCATCTTTGGCAGATACACTGACTTCAATAGCGATAGTGGCAATATCCGGTGTCGCATCAACACTGGCGGTACCGGAGGTGACAACATGCGGCCCTTCTGGCACTTCGGCTGCCTGAACTTGTAGCGCCAAAGGTAACGTCCCTAATCCCATCATTGCGGCCAAAGCCAATGTCTTCAACTTCACAGTGCCTCCTAAGATATACATGGCAAATTATTTATGACAACTCAGTCGACCTCAGCCAGATAACCAGTGAATTCAATCAGCGACAAATACATTTGCAGTTAATTACACTCACTCGAATCTCATTGGCAGCGTGATTAATTTGCTGTCGGTAACCGGATTAACACATCAACCGTAGCATATCTTATGAATCATGGGATTCGGATTAATGATAAAAACTCACAGATTTAGTGCTTGTTGCGCTAGCTGAAAAGCAATAAACCACATTACCCCTCCGACCAACAGATTAATCACCCGCTGCGACGTTGGGCGGTTAAGCCACGGTGATAACCACGCAGCCAATAGCGCGAGGGCAAAAAACCAGGCAATAGAGGCACTCACGGCCCCCAAAGCGAACCAAGGCCGGGAGTCGGGTAATAACTGGCTGCCAAGGCTACCGAGCACCACAAAGGTATCGAGATAGACATGCGGATTGAGCCAGGTTACCGCCAGTAGGGTTATAACTATTGGCCAACGCCCTTGCGCGCCGGTTGCGGCGGCAGATGAGGAGCCCCCCCCACGCCAGGCAGCCATCAATGCGCCCCAGCCGTACCACAGCAGGAAAGCCACTCCGCCCCATGTGACCAGTGCCAGTAGCAATGGCGAACGGCTCAGCAAGGCACTGCCGCCAAAGATCCCCGCACAAATCAAGATAATGTCACTCAGCGCACAAAGTGAGGCACTCATCAAATGGTGCTGACGCTTAATCCCCTGGTTCATCACAAAGGCATTTTGTGGTCCGAGGGGTAAAATCATCGCAGCACTGAGGGCGAAGCCCTGTAAATAGACAGCTAACATACTGTTACCTTTAAATAATACTCAAAACTGACCGAGAGAATTGGAGAGGAATTAGCAGCATATTACGGGGAGAGTAGCATCAGAGGAAATTGATATTTCTTATCAATAATAAGTAAAACTAATAATGGTTAAGCAAGCGGGAAAACAAGGATGGAAAAAGGAAAAAACGGGCCGATAACGACCCGATTTGACATGGCTATAGCCAAATTGTAAACAACACTACAGCTTCAAGTACCCAGGCTCTCAGGCTAATCTGCCTCAGTTTTTGCTACCTGATGCAAATGCACGTCCATCTGCGGGTAAGGAATGCCAATTTTGTTAGCATCCAACGCACGCTTGAAGTTTTCCATCAGATCCCAATACACATCCATCGCATCGCCATTGGTAGTCCAGACGCGCACCGTGAAGTTAAGGGAAGAGGCCGCCATCTCATTCAAACGCACGGTAACCCCTTTGTCATGCATGATACGTTTATCTGCGGCAATGATGTCACCCAGCACTTTCTTTACCACATCAATATCAGCATCATAGGCAACACCGATGACCATATCGGTACGGCGATTCGGTTCACGGCTGGTATTAATGATGTTATTAGCAATAATTTTGCCGTTGGGTACCACGATGATTTTGTCGTCGACCGTCCGTAGGGTCGTTGAGAAAATTTGCACCTGAACCACAGTACCTGCTACACCGCCCAGATCGACATACTCACCTGCCTTAAATGGACGGAAGGCTACCAGCAGCACACCGGCGGCAAAGTTCGATAGCGAGCCTTGTAGCGCCAAACCAACAGCTAAACCCGCGGCACCGATAACGGCAATCACCGAGGCGGTCTGCACTCCCAAACGTCCCAGCACCGCAACGATAGTGAAAGCCAGAATGCTGTAACGCGCCATTGCTGCCAGGAAGTCTGCGACGGTGACATCAATGCCACGTAACTTCATGACCCGACCAAGCATCCGTGACGCAATTTTGGCGATGATTGAACCGACGGTTAAGATAAGTAATGCTGCGACCAGATTAACCGCGTATTGAATCAGCAAATCTTGGTTATTCACCAACCAGGTACTCGCTTCATTGATACCATCAACTACGTTTAATTCTTCCATTTGAATCATCCTACAAAAAGCTCCCTGCGGGAGAGATTACGCAAAAAATCACCGCAAAATGCTGACGGCTACAACTGACAGCCTGTTTAGGGTAACTAACAATGAGCCTGTTGCCAATTTTGGCAGAGAAATTTACGCTGAAATATCAGACTACTCAGTCAATCAAGGCGGCGGAAATGAGGTTAGATTCGTTTTTTGCAAAGAAAAAAGGCCCCAAGGGGCCTTTTAAGTCGGTCAAAGCAGTATTGAATTACAGAACGTCTTTGGCGTTCAGTTCTTCAAAAGCTTTTTCCAGACGAGCAACCATAGTCACCTGTGCAGCACGCAGCCACGCACGTGGGTCGTAGAATTTCTTGTTCGGCTTGTCAGCACCTTCTGGGTTACCCAGTTGGCCTTGCAGATAAGCTTCGTTCTTTTTGTAGTAGCCCAGAATACCTTCCCACGTTGCCCATTGGGTATCGGTGTCGATATTCATTTTAACTACGCCATAGCTAACCGCTTCTTTAATTTCAGCAGCAGTAGAACCTGAACCACCGTGGAATACGAAGTTCAAGCTGTTGTGCGGCAGATTGTGTTTCTTGGAAACATAATCCTGAGAATCACGCAGAATAGTTGGGGTCAGTTTCACGTTACCTGGTTTGTAAACACCGTGTACGTTACCGAAAGAGGCAGCGATGGTGAAACGTGGGCTGATAGCGTTCAGTTTTTCGTAAGCGTAATCAACATCTTGTGGCTGAGTATACAGAGAAGATGCGTCCATATGGCTGTTGTCCACGCCATCTTCTTCACCACCGGTGCAACCCAGTTCGATTTCCAGCGTCATACCCAGTTTCGCCATGCGAGTCAGGTATTTGCTACAAATTTCGATGTTTTCTTCCAGGGACTCTTCAGACAGGTCGATCATGTGAGAAGAGAACAGTGGTTTGCCGGTAGCCGCAAAGTGTTTCTCACCTGCGTCCAACAAGCCGTCTAACCATGGCAGCAATTTCTTGGCGCAATGGTCGGTGTGCAGAATAACAGGAACACCATAGTGTTCAGCCATCTGATGGACATGATGTGCACCAGAGATAGCGCCCAGGATTGCAGCACCCTGACCTTCTGCTTTAACGCCTTTACCTGCGATAAATGCTGCACCACCGTTAGAGAACTGAACGATAACTGGCGCACGCACTTTGGCTGCTGTTTCCAGCACTGCGTTAATAGAGTCGGTGCCGACACAGTTAACTGCTGGCAGAGCAAAGTTGTTCTCTTTGGCTACTGCAAACACTTTCTGAACGTCATCACCTGTGATGACACCTGGTTTTACGAAATCAAAAATTTTAGACATGTACGTTGTCCTGTTTCGTCGACTGAAGATAGCAGCTATCCGGTGAGGATAGGCCCTAAATGTAAATCGCCTATACCCGTCATACTTCAAACTGCATGTGCGTTGGCTGCCATCATTCACTCAAGTCATTGAGTTATCTCAACTCCTTGAGTTCATTTCGTTGCCGCCTTCCTGCAACTCGAATTATTTAGGGTATAAAGCCCGCGAGCTTCATTAGCTAAAAGCGAAACGGGCGGCTTTCGCCCCCCGTTATCTAAATTACTGCTTAGCGCGCTCTTCCAGCATCACCACCGCTGGCAGTTTTTTCCCTTCTACGAACTCAAGGAATGCACCGCCGCCGGTAGAAATGTAAGAGATTTGGTCAGCAATACCGAACAGATCGATTGCTGCCAGAGTGTCACCACCGCCCGCGATAGAGAATGCGTCGCTCTCAGCGATAGCGCGAGCGACTATCTCGGTCCCTTTACGGAAATTAGGGAACTCGAATACACCAACCGGGCCATTCCACAGAATGGTTTTGGCATTTTTCAGGATCTCAGCCAGACGTTGTGCAGACTCGTCGCCCAGATCAAGAATTTGTTCGTCATCTTTGATTTGGTTAGCTGGTTTCAGTGTCGCAACAGCAGTTTCAGAGAATTCGGTTGCAACACGCACATCGGTAGGAACCGGGATATCACAGGTTTCCAGCAGGCGCTTGGCTTCTGGAATCAGGTCTGCTTCGTACAGAGATTTACCGACATTATTGCCTTGAGCTGCAACGAAGGTATTGGCGATACCACCACCAACAATCAGTTGATCGGCGATTTTAGACAGTGCGCCAAGCACGGTCAGTTTGGTTGATACTTTAGAACCACCCACAATGGCAACCATTGGGCGTGCTGGGTTACCCAGCGCTTTACCCAGTGCTTCCAGCTCTGCTGACAACAGCGGGCCGGCACAGGCGACAGGAGCAAATTTACCCACACCGTGAGTAGAAGCTTGTGCACGGTGAGCAGTACCAAACGCATCCATCACATAGACGTCACACAGTGCCGCATATTTCTTAGACAGCGTTTCGTCGTCTTTCTTCTCGCCTTTGTTAAAGCGAACGTTTTCCAGCACAACCAACTCGCCTGCTGCAATCTCAACGCCGTCCAGATAGTCTTTCGCCAGACGTACCGGAGAAGACAGTTTGTCTTTCAGGTAGTTAACTACTGGCAGCAAGGAGAACTCTTCATTGTACTCGCCTTCGGTCGGGCGACCCAAGTGAGAGGTAACCATTACTTTAGCGCCTTGCTTCAGTGCCGCTTCAATCGTCGGCAGAGATGCACGGATACGCGCATCAGACGTCACTTTGCCATCTTTTATCGGCACATTGAGGTCCGCACGGATCAGCACGCGAAGGCCTGCCAGACTCAGATCGGTCATCTTAATTACAGACATGGTGAATCCTCTTGTTGATTCTCTTTAAAGTTGCATAAGCTGCACATCAACGCAGTTATAACCGCAGTAAAACACGGAAAAACAAGACGTTAACATGCCATACTAGAAACCACTTCGGGCCATCGCCAATGTCGTATCCAACATTCTATTGGCGAAACCCCATTCGTTATCGCACCATACCAAGGTCTTAATCAGGTGCTGCCCACTGACCCGAGTCTGCGTGCAATCGACAATTGCACTGTGCGGATCATGGTTAAAATCGATCGACACCAAGGGTAATTCCGTATAGTCAACTATACCACGAAATGAACCTCTTGCTGCCTTTTGAAAAAGCTGGTTAACCTCAGCAACACCAACCGGGTTTGTCACGCTAACGCTTAAATCAATAGCGGTTACGTTGATGGTTGGCACCCGTACCGAGATAGCTTCAAACCTGTCACAAAACTTCGGAAAAATACGGGTAATCCCTGCCGCCAGTTTAGTGTCAACCGGGATAATTGACTGACTTGCTGCCCGGGTACGGCGTAAATCCTGATGATAAGCATCGATAACGGGTTGATCATTCATTGATGAATGAATGGTGGTCACAGTGCCAGACTCGATGCCATAAGCGATATCCAACAACTGAATAATAGGAATAATGCAGTTCGTAGTACAGGAAGCGTTGGAAACAATCCGGTGCTCCGCCAGTAAATCTTGATGGTTTACACCATAGACTACTGTTGCGTCTAAATCATTGCCGCCAGGATGGGCAAACAGTACCTTTTTGGCACCGGAGGCAATATGCGCCTCGCCATCGGCACGGCTGCCATACACGCCGCTACAATCCAGAACAACATCAATTCCTAACTCACCCCAAGGTAACTGCTCTATTTCTGGCTGATGTATCAGCCGGATAATATCGTCACCGACGTACAAATTGTCACATTCCTGACGAACATCCCAGGCAAACCGACCATGGCTGGAGTCATACTTCAGTAAATGGGCCATCCCTTGTGCATTAGCCAACTCATTAATAGCAACTACTGAAATTTCTGCCCGGCGACCCGATTCATACAGTGCGCGTAAAACGCTACGACCAATACGGCCAAAGCCATTTATCGCTATGCGGATTGTCATGTTACTCCCTGTTTCTGGTTATTATCATGCAATCCCATAGCGTACTGCACCGTACCCTAAGATGTTAATCGTCTTATCACAATTGGGCCAGAATACTTCCGGCTTTTTCCTCAGCGAATTTTACTGAAACTGAAAATCAATCATGACTGAAACGCTTCAGCCAGAATAAACCAAACTAATCATAAAAGGAATATCTGCCTGATAAAGGGCACAATACATCCATCAATTGGCGAAAAAAAAGACCGCCGAAGCGGTCTTTTAACAGGTGTATTACCGGGATTGTCATCACCGTTTACACCCGGTATACCCTTTGGGCTTGGAACTGCTGGAATGCTAGCGGCACCGCCAAGTTTTTTGGGCATATTTCATAGTAATGCAGTCTCTTATTTCAACAGCGCCTGAGCTTTCGCTACCACGTTTTCAACAGTGAAACCAAACTCTTTGAACAGCAACTCTGCTGGTGCAGATTCACCGAAGGTGGTCATACCAACCACCGCGCCATTCAGGCCAACGTATTTGTACCAGTAATCGGCAATACCGGCTTCAACGGCAACGCGCGCGCTAACCGCTGCTGGCAATACAGATTCACGGTAAGCGGCGTCTTGTTTGTCGAATGCATCAGTTGATGGCATAGAAACAACACGCACTTTGTGGCCTGCGGCGGTCAGCTGATCTGCTGCTGCCACTGCCAGTTCAACTTCAGAACCGGTAGCAATGAAGATCAGTTCAGGCTGGCCTGCACAATCTTTCAGTACATATGCGCCTTTAGCGATATTGGCTAACTGCTCAGCAGTGCGTGGCTGTTGTGCCAGATTCTGACGGGAGAAGATCAGTGCACTCGGGCCATCTTTGCGTTCCAGCGCATACTGCCATGCCACCGCAGACTCAACCTGGTCACAAGGACGCCAGGTGCTCATGTTTGGTGTTACACGCAGGCTGGCCATCTGCTCAACCGGCTGATGGGTTGGGCCATCTTCGCCCAGACCAATAGAGTCATGGGTGTAAACGAATATGCTGCGGATTTTCATCAGAGCAGCCATACGCACCGCGTTACGGGCATATTCCACAAACATCAGGAAGGTTGCGCCGTAAGGAATGAAACCACCGTGCAGAGCAATACCGTTCATGATGGCAGACATACCAAATTCACGTACACCGTAGTGAATGTAGTTACCCGCCAGATCATCGCTCAGTGATTTAGAACCAGACCAGATAGTCAGGTTACTTGGTGCCAGGTCAGCAGAGCCGCCCAAGAATTCAGGTAACACTTTACCGAAGGCTTCCAGCGCATTTTGTGATGCTTTGCGGCTGGCAATCTTGGCAGGATTAGCTTGCAATTGTTCGATGAAATTCTTGGATTCAGTCGCCCAGTTAGCAGGCAATTCACCGCTGACACGACGTTTGAATTCAGCAGCCAGTTCTGGATAAGCTTTGGCATAAGCTGCGAACTTCTCGTTCCAGGCAGCTTCTTTTGCCTGACCGGCTTCTTTAGCATCCCACTCAGCATAGATATTTTGTGGGATTTCAAATGCAGGGTATTTCCAACCCAATGCTTCACGGGTAGCAGCAACTTCATCAGCACCTAATGGTGCACCGTGTGAGTCATGCGTACCGGCCTTCTTCGGTGAGCCAAAACCGATAATGGTTTTGCACATCAGCAGTGAAGGTTTGTCGGTAACTTTGTGAGCTTCTTCGATAGCCGCTTTGATTGAATCAGCGTTATGGCCATCAACACCACGAACCACATGCCAGCCGTAAGCTTCGAAACGTGCCGCCGTGTCGTCAGTGAACCAACCTTCAACGTGACCATCGATAGAGATACCGTTGTCATCATAGAAAGCGGTCAGTTTGCCCAGCTTCATGGTGCCCGCCAGAGAGCAAACCTCGTGGGAGATACCTTCCATCATGCAGCCATCACCCATAAATGTGTAGGTGTGATGATCAACAACGTCATGGCTTGGGCGGTTAAACTGTGCGGCCAGCGTGCGTTCTGCAATGGCGAAACCAACCGCATTCGCAATGCCCTGACCCAGCGGGCCGGTGGTGGTTTCTACGCCAGCGGTATAGCCATATTCAGGGTGACCAGGCGTTTTAGAGTGTAACTGACGGAAGTTTTTCAGCTCTTCCATCGGCAAGTCATAGCCAGTGAGATGCAGCAAGCTATAGATCAACATGGAGCCGTGACCATTCGATAACACGAAACGGTCGCGATCAGCCCAGTGTGGATTGGTTGGGTTATGGTTCAAATAGTCACGCCACAAAACTTCGGCGATATCTGCCATACCCATAGGGGCGCCGGGGTGGCCGGAATTCGCTTTCTGCACTGCGTCCATGCTTAGTGCGCGGATCGCGTTGGCAAGCTCTTTACGAGAGGACATGTTTTACTCCAGGTCGGATTAAAAAAAAGCGTTCAAGTTTACCATTTTCTCAGACTCAGCATTGAAACGGCAATCACTAAAACTAAATGAGCTAAAACTTCCATATTTTCAGAATAAAGCTATAGCTGTAACGATTGAGTCGCGTTACCCTCGCTGCGTTTTTAGCCACACAATGAGTGTATTAACCACTCTGTCGGCTGGCAGTGTTCGTTTTTGCAAACAAACCGATATAAACCATACGTTGCCACGAATATTTCGGGCAAGACCTATTGCCGACAGAGTAGAACAACCGTCGTCGATTCAACAGCGATTAATGCAATAGTTAATAAGAATGCAACAGTGACTGTTGGCGAATAATGATGGATAGATAACGCAACTGATACGTTATCATCACGAAGAGAACGGTCCTCTCCAATAATAAAATGGCATAACCACAGGAAGAAAGTGTTATGAAAATTCGTACCTCAATGATTGCACTGAGCCTTACAGCACTGCTTAGCGGCTGCCAGAATATGAATACTGATGGCTTAATGCAGTCAGGCGCACAGGCATTTCAAGCGGCAACCTTGAATGATGCTGATGTAAAAATGCTCAGCGAAAAATCTTGCGCTGAAATGGATCAGAAAGCGCAGATAGCGCCAGCAGACAGTACCTATGCCAAACGGTTGGTGAAAATTTCAGCCGCATTAGGCGATAACATTAATGGTACGCCAGCTAACTATAAAGTGTATGTCACAAAGGATGTGAATGCCTGGGCCATGGCAAATGGTTGTATTCGTGTCTATAGCGGCCTGATGGACATGATGACCGACAATGAAGTGGAAGGCGTACTCGGTCATGAGATGGGCCATGTGGCATTGGGGCATACCCGTAAAGCGATGCAAGTGGCCTATGGCACCACAGCCCTGCGCACCGCAGCCAGTTCCGCGGGCGGGATTGCCGGGCAGTTATCTCAGTCTCAATTAGCAGATATTGGTGAGAAGTTGGTTAACGCTCAATTTTCACAGAAACAAGAAAGCGAAGCGGATGATTACTCATTCGATTTGTTGAAAAAACGCGGTATCGATCCAAATGGTTTAGTCACTAGCTTTGAAAAATTGGCAACCATGGAAGCAGGCCGTACCAGCAGCATGTTTGACGATCATCCATCTTCACAAGCGCGGGCTGATCATATTCGCCAACGTATTGCTGCTGAGAAGTAAATCCCGTCAATTATCACTGTATAACGCCCGTGATTTGGCGGGCGTTAGTATCTTATTACTAAATATTACCCGCCACTACCTACGTCCAGATTTACCTCAATCTGATCACCTTTAATGCGCACTGGATAGGTTGCTAAATCCCTATCGCCTGGCTCACGCAAGCACTGGCCGGTCCGCACATCAAATAGTGCACCGTGCAGTGGGCATTCAACGGTTTCTCCATCCATAAAACCCTGACTTAGCAACGCATTAGCGTGAGGGCAAATATCCTGCATCGCGAAATACTCACCATCGATGACATAGACGCCAATCCTTTTATCATCAATCTGCGCTGAGAAAGGAAAATCGGGCTTAACGTAATTTACCTTACAAACACTGACCCATCCCATTCAAGCACCTCTCAGCTAAGCATCATAAATGACCAATATTAGTGTGGTTGATATTTGGACAATCACCAGTGACAGGGGCAAACAAAAAGGGCAAACCTGAGTTTGCCCTTAAATAGAGAGATTTATTCCGTTGAGATAGAAGCCGTTAGCCGTTACTCATCTTCGAGATAAGTATAACCGTACAGTCCTGCTTCGAACTCTTCCATAAACTGCGCCTGCAACTCGGTATCCAGATCAGTTTCTTTCACCTGATCACGGAATTGGTTCAACAATTTCTCTGGGTTCAACTGAACATATTCCAGCATATCTGCGACGGTATCACCTTCGTCAGTCTGCTCAACTTCAACCGTGCCGTCTGGGAATACATACACATCAACCGCGGCAGTATCGCCAAACAAGTTATGCATATTGCCCAGAATCTCTTGATAGGCACCAACCATAAAGAAGCCCAACAATGGCGGGTTTTCTGCATCATATGGCGGCATCGGCATGGTGGTTGCTACCCCATCACCGTCGATATAATGGTCGATGGTACCGTCTGAGTCACAAGTAATATCCAGCAATACCGCACGGCGCTCTGGTGGTTTATCTAGCCCTTCCAGTGGCAAAACTGGGAATAGCTGATCGATACCCCAGGCATCCGGCATAGATTGGAACAGCGAGAAATTCACGTACAGCTTGTCAGCCATACGTTCTTGCAGCTCATCAATAATTGGCCGGTGTGCACGGTTGCTTGGGTCCAGTTGCTTCTGGATATCATTGCAGATACTCAGATACATCTGTTCTGCCCAAGCGCGTTGTGTCAGATCCAATATACCGTGGGCATATTGGCTATGCACATCATGTAAGTCCATTTGACTGTCGTGTAGCCATTCGCGCAGAGAGCGGCGGTTTTCCGGCTCTTGCATTTCCAGCCAGGTATCCCACAGGCTTATCAGCGCACGAGGTGCATCTTCTTCCGGTGGCTGTGGCTCATTAAATTCATTGCGTTCTACGCCGATCACATTGGAAACCAGCACGGTATGGTGCGCGGTGACTGCGCGGCCCGATTCCGTAATCACGGTAGGATGCGGCAGGCCATGTTCATTACAAGCATCACCGATCCCCCAGATAACGTTGTTGGCATATTCATTCAGGCCATAGTTTACTGAGCAATCGGACTGAGAACGCGTCCCTTCGTAATCCACCCCCAAACCACCACCCACATCGAAGCACTGGATATTGACACCCAGCTTGTGTAATTCCACATAGAAACGTGCGGACTCACGAACCCCGGTGGAGATATCACGGATGTTGGATAGCTGAGAGCCCAAATGGAAATGCAGTAATTGCAGGCTTTCGAGACTATTGGCGTCACGCAGCATATCAACCAATTGCAGCACTTGGGTGGCAGACAAACCAAATTTGGATTTCTCACCACCGCTGGCCTGCCATTTACCGGAACCTTGTGATGCAAGGCGCGCACGAACACCCAGGCGCGGAACCACATTCAAGCGTTCGGCTTCTTCCAATACCATTTTGATTTCTGACATCTTTTCGATGACCAGATAAACCTTATGGCCCAGTTTTTCGCCGATTAATGCCAGACGAATATATTCGCGATCTTTATAACCGTTACAAACGATGACCGAACGGGTCATACCTGCATGGGCCAAAACCGCCATCATTTCAGCTTTAGAGCCAGCTTCCAGTCCCAACGGCTCACCAGAATTGACTAAAGACTCAATAACCCGGCGATGCTGGTTTACTTTAATCGGGTAAACCAGGAAGTAGTCGCCTTCATAGCCAAATGACTCACGCGCACGTTTAAATGCACCGTTAATTGAGCGTAGGCGATGTTGTAAAATTTGTGGGAAACAGAATAGTGCAGGCAGACGTTGCCCCTGCTCAAGCTGCATTCCTTTGACCAGTTGCGCCAGATCGACACGCGCCTCACGAACATCGGGATCAGGGCAAACGCTGATATGACCCAACTCGTTGACGTCATAATAGTTGCCACCCCAATAGGCGACGTTATACGTGCTCAGCATCTTGCTGGCATTACGGTCATTCATGGCAACCTCCTGCATAGAGCGTAAAGAAACATGTGCGCCCGCAGCTACCGGACGGCCAATCAAGTTATCATCAGACATAATTCGCCTCTATTGCGATACTGACGATAAAGTCAGCCACTATCGCAGCTACAACCAGCAAGGACAACCCACGTGGACGCCGAATCGGCAGAATATTACGCTGCAAAGCGCTATCCACAAGTGGTTTATCACTCAGCTATTCATTACCCAAAAGGGTAAAACACGTTTAAATGGAAAATACGTTCGACTGTAAATACGTATTGAGATTTTGTGAATCGGATTAGCCGCAAAGTGGTCAGGCTAGCCGAATTCAGTGCTTCAGGCGGCTGTTAACCTGCCCGCGAATCCTGAGACGCACCCATGTGGGTGTAACATCGCCTTGATGGAGTACAAGAAAGGAAGGTTGCAAAGGGGGATTGAACGTCAGAACGACGTAGCTGTTGATGTGCAGCAACCAGTTGACAACGGATCATTAATCCAACCACCTCCACGCATGCCGCTCAGATTGAACGGACAAGACTTTAAATAAACCCGTCATCTTTCAAGTTACAGGGGAAATAGCTGCATATTGAAATCTATTGGGTATAGACAGATTAAGTAACAGTTTGATGACGCCACTATTTTCGTGCCCATTCACGGTTAAGCACCTGAGTGCAAAACTCTGCAAATGTAACAATGAGCTAATGTCATCCTCTGCCATCTTCATCATTGCATATCAAATAAGCTGCGCGCGCAGTTTATACCTATAACGCGAGCAAAATGCAAAATGAAAATAGCGCGTAACTGTATCAAGCGGTAAATAAATCAAGTGACAACCAAAGCGAGAAATATCTTGATGCAAAAAGGGCTGGCATTAAGAGTAAAAGCTGACCTAAAATAGACGTCCAGATGTTAATACATCCAAACATTTTAATTGCTACAATGCTAAGTATGTGACAAATCATGCAAGGCTTCTAAATTTATATGCCCAAAAAACTTGGCGTTGCGGGTGGGCAGCAGACGAATCAGCCCGATGAGCTTACTCAAATGAGTGGTTCGGAAGACTGCGTGCAGCTAACAACCTGGCAGCTTCAAGTACAAATGGGATCGACTGCTAAAGGCTTTGCCTAAAGAGGCGTTGCAAAACATCAATGCATCAGCATACCTAACTAAACGTAGGTTTCTGTTGTCTGGCACCCAACGCTATGCAGTGACTTTTCACTTGTATTCAAGGTAAAGAAAATAATGGCTAAACACTTATTTACGTCGGAATCTGTCTCTGAAGGGCATCCAGACAAAATCGCTGATCAGATTTCAGATGCGGTACTGGACGCAATTCTTGAGCAAGACCCAAAAGCGCGTGTTGCCTGCGAGACCTATGTCAAAACGGGTATGGTATTAGTTGGCGGTGAAGTTACCACTAACGCATGGGTAGATATCGAAGAGATCACCCGTAAAACCGTGCGCGAAATCGGTTATGTTAATTCTGAGATGGGGTTTGATGCTAACTCTTGCGCCGTTTTAAGTGCGATTGGGAAGCAATCACCTGATATTAATCAGGGGGTTGACCGTTCAGACCCCTTAGAACAAGGCGCGGGTGACCAGGGTCTGATGTTCGGCTATGCCACTAACGAAACCGACGTTTTAATGCCTGCACCTATTACCTATGCACACCGTTTGGTAAAGCGTCAGGCTGAAGTGCGTAAAAATGGCACCTTGCCATGGCTGCGCCCGGATGCAAAAAGCCAGATTACCTTCCAGTATGATAACGGCAAGATTGTCGGTATTGATGCGGTTGTTCTGTCGACGCAGCATTCAGAAGATATCAGTCTGAAAGATTTACAAGAAGCGGTGATGGAAGAGATTATCAAGCCGGTTCTACCTGTTGAGTGGCTCACCGCAGCCACCAAATATCATATCAACCCAACAGGCCGTTTCGTTATCGGTGGCCCAATGGGCGACTGTGGTCTGACGGGGCGTAAAATCATTGTTGATACCTACGGCGGCATGGCTCGTCATGGTGGCGGTGCATTCTCCGGTAAAGATCCATCCAAGGTTGACCGCTCAGCAGCATATGCTGCCCGTTATGTAGCGAAAAATATTGTTGCGGCTGGCCTGGCTGACCGTTGCGAGATTCAGGTTTCATACGCCATTGGCGTGGCAGAGCCTACTTCCATCATGGTGGAAACATTCGGCACGGGTAAGGTCTCTGAGGATCAATTAATTACCTTGGTGCGTGAATTCTTCGAGCTGCGCCCTTATGGCCTGATTCAGATGCTGGATCTGCTGCATCCGATCTATCAAGCAACCGCAGCTTATGGTCACTTTGGTCGTGAAGAATTCCCTTGGGAAAAAACCGACAAAGCCGCTTTGTTGCGTGATGCTGCAGGCTTGAAATAAGCTTCAACCGTTAAGCGCTGAACAGCAAAAACCCCGCCTGGCGGGGTTTTTTATATCTAACGAACACGCTCTAGTAGGCTAAATATTGCCATTCCCGCCACCATCGCGGCGACAAAAACACCCCCTTTGAACATCCCTGCGCCCAGCAATACCAGTGCCGGCCCAGGGCATATCCCCGCCAATCCCCAACCGACGCCAAACAACAGGCTACCGCCAATTAACCGCCAATCAATACGATTAGAGGCTGGCAATTGCAAGGGTTGTCCCAGCAAACTGACTTTACGTTTTTTGGCCCAGGTAAAACCGAGTAGCGCGATAGCCACTGCGGCTGCCATCACCAATGCCAATGACGGGTCCCATAAGCCGCTAATGTCGAGAAAACCTAAGACCTTGGCAGGGTTGGCCATACCTGCAACTATCAGGCCCAAACCAAATATCAGCCCGGCCAACAGCGAGAAAAATAGATTCATATTCTGTTCCTAAGCAAATAGATGGCGAACCAGCCCCACAGTGATAAAGCCGGTAAACATAAAGCTCAATGTCGCCACCAGTGAACGTGGCGAGAAACGAGCTAGCCCACAGACGCCATGCCCACTGGTACATCCGGCACCATAGCGTGTCCCAATTCCTACCAACAATCCGGCTAAAATCAGAGTGGGCAAACCTGCATCAATTTGGATAGCCGGTAACGCGGTAAACAGCGAATAAACCAAAGGTGAAATAACCAAACCAATGATGAATGCCATACGCCAGCCGCGATCCCCTGTTTTTGGCGAAAGTAAGCCCCCCAAAATGCCACTAATACCAGCAATCCGGCCAGTGGCTAACAATAGAAACGTTACAGCAACGCCCAATACTGCCCCTCCGGCCAGTGCACTGTAAGGGGTAAAGTTAATCCAATCGATAGTCATATTGCCTCCTGCTCTTGTGGGCAATAAAGCTGATAGAGCAGCTCCAGCAGTGCCAAAACTTTACTATCGGCGATTGAGTAAAATATCCGCTTACCGTCGCGGCGAGTGTTCACTAGCCCATCACTACGCAACACACCAAGCTGTTGTGATAACGTTGGTTGATGAATCCCCAATTCGGCTTCTAATTCACCTACTGCTTTTTCTCCCTGGCTCAATTGACACAGTAAGAGCAAACGATCCTCATTTGACAGCACCCGTAATACATCACCAGCCGCCGCCGCCGCTTGCCTCATAAGATCCATGCTGATCGTTTGATGGTTATTCATAAGCCCTTCGGATAACTAGATTTCAT
>NZ_JAZGQA010000099.1:0-16770 GCF_048593855.1 Yersinia sp. 2542 StPb PI | reverse complement strand
CTATAAGAAACAACATATTAAATTGGAATCAGAGACAAAAATAACATTACAGTTAGTCTGGTATTTATCAGCTAAAAAATGATTATAATCGTGTTTTGGCATTTTCTCTCTAAATGCATTTTTGTAAGGTAGAGCAAGATGGAACAGTTTGAAACAATCAGTGTTGAGCAGGCTCATAGCCGCCTGAAAGAGAATACCGCCGTATTGGTCGATATCCGCGATCCACAGAGTTATGAAGCGGGCCATGCCCCCATCGCGTTCCATTTGACCAACAGCAGCCTGCATACCTTTATGCAGCAAACAGATTTTGAACAGCCCGTCATGGTGATGTGCTACCACGGCAATAGCAGCAAAGGGGCGGCGCAGTATTTGCTCCAGCAGGGCTTTGAGGCGGTTTACAGCATTGATGGTGGTTTTGAGGCATGGGCCAAAAGCTATCCACAAGACGTGGTACAGACCAGTTAGCTAATGCTCACCCAATTGTGATATTTTTAAACACTTTGATTAACATCTCGTGATACCCAATAGATTTCAAGAGGCAGGAAGGCGGCAAGGGAGAGAATCCCGATGAGCTGACTCAAGTCAGTGATTCGGGTAAGCGAGAGCAGCCAACACAGCTGCAACTTGAAAGATGAAGGGTATAAATATGATTCGTGTAATAGCAATCTCTAATCCGCGTCTGGCGCAGGCCTTTGTGGATTATATGGCCACTCGCAATGTGGTACTGGAAGTTCGGCCTGATACTCAGGGTGCAGAGATCTGGCTTGCCGATGATGAGCAATTGCCCTTGGTGCAGCAGGAGCTGGAACAGTTTTTGCTCGATCCCCTCAATCCACGCTATCAAGCCGCAAGCTGGCAATCGGGTAATTTACACTCAAATTTATCCTATCAGCGCTTTTCCTACCTGCAGACACTGCGCAGTCAGGCCGGCCCACTGACATTGAGTGTCATGGTGCTGTGCATCGCCATCTATATTCTGATGCAAATTGTCGGCGATGCGGCCGTTATGTCATGGCTTGCCTGGCCCCGTGACGAGAGCCAATATCTACAACTCTGGCGCTGGGTCAGCCATGGCTTTTTACACTTTTCGCTACTGCATATCTTATTTAACCTGATGTGGTGGTGGTATCTGGCAGGACAAATGGAAAAACGGCTTGGCACCGGTAAATTGCTGGTATTAACTGTGGTATCTGCCCTGTTCAGTGGCTGGGGGCAATCGCTATTTAGCGGTGTGAATTTTGGTGGTCTGTCTGGTGTGGTGTATGCCTTAATGGGTTATGTCTGGCTGACCGGCGAACGCGCACCCGAGCGCGGTATCTCGTTGCCCCGAGGTTTAATGGCTTTTTCTGTCCTCTGGCTGATTGCCGGTTATTTCGATGTTTTAGGTTTGTCGATTGCCAATGCGGCTCACGTTTCAGGTTTGATTATTGGGTTATTAATGGCATTTTGGGATACGCGCAGCAGCGTAAGAACCACACAATAACTGCCTGAGCAACCAGGCGCATTAGGGGATTATAGTGAAGCAAACGCAGCGGCATGATGCGATTATTGAATTGGTACGCCAACAAGGCTACGTCAGCACTGAAGAGTTAGTAGAACATTTTGCCGTTAGCCCGCAAACCATCCGGCGTGATTTGAATGATTTGGCTGACCAAAACAAAATTCATCGTCATCATGGTGGTGCAGCACTCCCTTCCAGCTCAGTTAACGCCGCCTATAACGATCGTAAAGTGATGTGGTCGGAAGAAAAGGCCCGTATTGCACAGCGTGTTGCCAGCCAGATCCCCGATGGTGCAACACTGTTTATCGATATAGGTACCACGCCAGAAGCTGTCGCCCACGCGCTGATGAACCATAAGGGGCTGCGGGTGGTGACCAATAATCTTAACGTTGCTACCTTGCTGACGGCTAAAGAGGATTTCCGGCTGATTCTGGCTGGTGGTGAAGTTCGCACCCGCGATGGTGGGATTATTGGTGAGGCTACACTGGATTTCATTTCTCAGTTCCGTCTTGATTACGGCATCCTTGGTATCAGTGGTATTGATATGGACGGCTCACTATTAGAGTTTGATTACCATGAAGTGCGCACCAAGCGAGCAATTATCGAGAACTCCCGTTGTGTGATGCTGGTAACCGACCACTCAAAGTTTGGTCGTAACGCAATGGTGAATTTGGGGAATATGAATTTGATTGATTATCTGTTTACCGATCAGATGCCTCCTCCCAGTGTGATGAAGATTATTGAGCAGCATCAGGTTCAATTGGAGTTGTGTTAGTCGTTAAATTTTAGTTTTGGTTTTGGTGATCCGGTGCGGTTGTTAAAGCAACTCAAGTGCTCTAACAACCTAATCGGATCATCGAACACCGAACACCGAACAACCGAACCAGATCAACTATCCACTAAGTCCAAATCCAGTCCTTCCTCCCACATTTTGATAACAAAAATGTTACCTCCATCACGGGGAAATGTTTTTTTTTGGTTAACTCTTGGCTTGTTTGTTGGTTTTTGATTACAATCATGAGCGAAAACGAACATTAAAGAGCTGTTTCGAACATCTGGAGAGAGGAAGCATGGAAACCAAAGACTTGATCGTGATCGGTGGCGGCATTAATGGTGCCGGTATCGCTGCGGATGCGGCAGGGCGTGGCCTGTCCGTTCTGCTGCTGGAAGCGCAAGACTTGGCCTGTGCTACGTCTTCCGCCAGCTCCAAACTTATCCACGGTGGCCTGCGCTATCTGGAACACTATGAATTCCGTCTGGTAAGTGAAGCACTGGCCGAACGTGAAGTATTATTGAAACTGGCACCGCATATCGCATTCCCAATGCGTTTTCGTCTGCCGCATCAACCCCACCTGCGCCCAGCCTGGATGATCCGCACTGGTTTGTTCCTGTACGATCACTTGGGCAAACGTACCAGTCTGCCTGCCAGTAAAGGGTTGCGTTTTGGGCCAGAGTCGGTATTGAAACCAGAATTGGTGCGCGGTTTCGAATATTCTGACTGCTGGGTCGATGATGCTCGTCTGGTGGTGCTGAATGCACAAGAAGTGGTCGAGCGCGGTGGTGAAGTCCGCACCCGTACCAAAGTGACCCGTGCCTGGCGTGAACAAGGTCTATGGATGGTTGAAGCCATTGATGTGAATACCGGCAAAACCTTTACCTGGCGTGCCAAAGGCTTGGTAAATGCGACCGGACCATGGGTTAAGCAATTCTTCGACGACGGCCTGAAGCTGAAATCGCCTTATGGTATCCGCTTGATTAAAGGCAGCCATATCGTCGTGCCACGGGTTCATAATCAGCCACAAGCCTATATTCTGCAAAACGAAGACCATCGTATTGTTTTCGTCATTCCGTGGTTGGATGAATATTCCATCATCGGCACCACTGACGTGGAGTACCACGGCGATCCGAAAGAGGTGAAGATCGACTCACAAGAGATCGATTACCTGCTGAAAGTGTATAACGATCACTTTAAAAAACAGTTGGGTCGCGACGATATCGTGTGGACCTACTCTGGTGTACGTCCGCTATGTGACGACGAATCAGATTCACCGCAAGCTGTCACCCGCGACTACACGCTGGATGTGGCCGATGAAGGGGGTAAAGCACCACTGCTTTCTGTATTTGGCGGCAAACTGACCACCTATCGCAAACTGGCAGAACACGCGTTGGAAAAACTGTCTGGCTACTATCCGAATGTCGGCCCAGCATGGACCAAGACTGGCGCATTGCCGGGTGGTGATATTGGCGGCAGCCGTGACAACTATACTGTTCAGTTGCGCCATCGCTATAACTGGTTACCTGAAGGGCTGGCCCGCCGCTATACCCGTACTTATGGTAGCCATAGCGAGCTAATTTTGGCAGAAGCTACCAGTATCGAAAGCTTGGGTGAACATTTCGGCCATGGTTTGTATGAAGCAGAATTACGCTATCTGGTTGAAAAAGAATGGGTTGTAGAACTAGATGATGCGATTTGGCGTCGTACCAAGTTAGGTATGGCTCTGGACGATGCGCAGAAACAGCGCGTTGCCGAATGGTTGGCACAGGTGCAGGCCGGGAAACAACAGACATTATCGCTGGTTTCCTGATAGCCAACCCAGTTCGCCGATCTGCTTAAAAAAACCCTCTTCACAGTTGACTGTTGAAGAGGGTTTTTATTATTAGCTCAGTGGATATAACTACAGCCGGATAGGCTTAATATGCCAAATCTCATCGGCATATTCTTCAATGGTACGATCTGAAGAGAAGTAACCCATATTGGCAATATTGAGTAACGTCTTGCGCGTCCATTCGTCCGAATGGCGATATAGCGTATCAACCTGCTCCTGAGTATCCACATAGCTGCGATAATCAGCCAATAGCTGGTAGTGATCACCAAAATTGACCAGTGAATCGAACAGGCTGGTATAACGCTTAGGGTCTTCGGGGCTAAAGGTGCCCGTCGCCATTTGCGTCAATGCCAGATGCAATTCAGGATCTTCATCGTAATATTTCCGTGGGTTATAACCATTGTTACGCAGCACCTCGACCTGTTCGGTGGTATTGCCGAAGATAAAGATATTCTCCTCACCCACATGTTCGCGGATCTCGACGTTAGCCCCATCCAGTGTGCCAATGGTCAGCGCCCCGTTGAGGGCAAACTTCATATTACTGGTACCCGAAGCCTCGGTTCCCGCCAGCGAAATCTGTTCCGATAGGTCAGCCGCCGGAATGATCAACTGCGCCAGACTCACGCTATAGTTCGGAATAAATACTACTTTCAGCAGGTTATTAATCCGAGGGTCATTGTTGATTACCTTCGCCACGTCGTTGATCAATCGAATTATTTGCTTAGCATTGTAATAAGCTGATGCCGCTTTACCGGCAAAAATCACCACGCGCGGCACCCACTTCTCATCCGGTGCTTCGAGAATACGGTTATAGCGGGTGATAACATGCAACACATTCAGCAATTGTCGTTTGTACTCATGAATACGTTTGATTTGCACATCAAACAACGCGCCCGGATTGACCACAATATTCAATTTTTCAGCAATATAAGCCGCCAGCCGTTTTTTGTTCTCCAACTTGGCCTTTTGCAATGCCTGCAAGAAGCTTGGGTAATCGAGGTTTTTTTCCAGCTCACTGAGTTGGCTCAGATCAGTTCGCCAATTGTGACCAATACTGTCATCCAATACCGTAGCCAGTGGTCGGTTAGCCAACCCCAGCCAGCGCCGTGGCGTCACCCCATTGGTTTTATTGCAGAAGCGATTAGGGAAAATGTGAGCGAAATCGGCAAACAGTGACTGCACCATGAGTTCAGAGTGCAAAGCAGACACACCGTTAACTTTATGGCTGGCGATCACCGCAAGCCATGCCATACGGACCTTCCGCCCATGGGTTTCATCAATAATAGAGACTCGTGGCAACAGTTCTGGTTCAGACGGATATTGTTCCTGTACCAGTTTGAGGAAGTGATCATTGATATCAAAAATGATTTGCAGATGGCGCGGTAAGATTTTGCCAATCATGTCAATTGGCCAGGTTTCCAGCGCTTCGGTCATCAACGTGTGATTGGTGTATGAGAACACCTGCTGCACCACGTCCCACGCATCCATCCAATTAAACTTATGTTCATCGATCAACAGACGCATCATTTCAGGAATGGAAAGGACCGGGTGAGTATCATTGAGATGAATAGCAATCTTATCTGCCAGATTATCGAACGTCTGATGCATGGTCCAGTGGCGGCTGAGGATATCCTGTACCGTCGCCGACACTAAAAAGTACTCTTGTCGCAAACGTAATTCACGGCCGGAATAGGTAGAATCATCGGGATATAACACTCGTGATACGTTTTCTGAATGGTTTTTATCTTCAACCGCAGCAAAGTAATCACCCTGATTGAATTTGCCCAGATTGATTTCATTACTGGCCTGCGCAGACCATAAGCGCAGTGTATTAGTTGCATCCGTATCAAAGCCTGGGATGATTTGATCATAAGCACAGGCGAGGATTTCTTCGGTTTCCAGCCAGCGAGTTTTGCTGCCTTCCTGCTGAATTCGGCCACCGAAGCGCACTTTATAGCGGGTATTATGGCGTGGGAATTCCCAGGCATTACCGTATTCCAGCCAGTTATCTGGCGACTCCATCTGTTGGCCATCCACTATTTTCTGGCTGAACATGCCATATTCGTAGCGGATACCGTAGCCACGGCCCGGTAGTGCCAGTGTTGCCAGTGAGTCCAGAAAACACGCCGCCAGACGGCCTAAGCCACCATTGCCAAGCCCAGGGTCGTTTTCTTCTTGCAACAGCTCTGACAGATTGAGGCCCATCTCATCCAGCGCCTGTTCGATATCTTCATAAATACCCATCGATAACAGTGCATTAGAGAGGGTTCGCCCCAATAAAAATTCCATCGACAGATAGTAAACCTGACGAACGTCTTGTGATAATTGTGCGCGGTTAGAACGTAGCCAGCGTTCTACCATCCGATCCCGTACCGCAAATAATGTCGCATTCAGCCAATCGTGCTGAGTCGCAATCGAGGGATCTTTGCCGACAATAAACATCAATTTGTAGGCAATCGAGTGTTTCAGCGCATCCACACTGACAACGGGTGAGGTATAACTGAACGGTGATGTCATAGCGGTTTTCCCAATTCGTGGTTACAACAAATCGACAACTAGAGACGCCGATAAAGTGACAGATATTGACCAGCAGCTACTTGCCAACCAAAGTCCAACCCCATTGCATGACGCTGAACATGACGCCAATGTTTTGGCCGGCTCCACAGAACAAAAGCACGGCGAATTGCCCGCACCAATGCCTGCGCATCGCATTCATCAAACACAAACCCCGAGGCGCTGCCATCCGCCAGATTTTCCAGCGCGCAATCCACCACGGTATCTGCCAACCCGCCCGTATGCCGGACCAGTGGCAAAGTGCCATATTTCAAACCATACAACTGCGTTAACCCACAAGGTTCAAAACGGCTAGGCACCAGAATCACATCCGCACCGGCAATAATTCGGTGAGAAAATGCCTCGTGATAACCAATTTGTACCCCAACCTGGCCGGAATAGTCTGCCGCTGCCGCCAAAAACTCCTCTTGTAGAATGGCATCCCCCGCCCCCAAAACCGCCAGTTGCCCACCTAGTTTCAGTAATTCAGGCAAAGCTTCCAGCACCAAATCCAACCCTTTTTGCTCGGTCAATCTACTGACCACGGCAAAAATAGGTTTCTTATCCGTCACCTCCAACCCCATCGTGGTTTGCAGATGCACTTTGTTCACCGCTTTCTGCTGCAGGTTCTCTATGTCATAGCAGGCATGCAGCAAGGTATCGCTCTGTGGATCCCAAATGGCGCTATCCACCCCATTGAGGATGCCGGTCAAACGCCCCTGACTGGCTCGCTCTTGCAGCAGCCCTTCCATGCCGTAACCAAAAGCAGGTTGGGTAATTTCTTTGGCATAGGTCGGGCTGACAGTAGTGACATGATCAGCAAAGAACAGCCCAGCTTTCAGATAGGAAATTTGACCGTAGAACTCCAGCCCGTACATTTGGAAAAATGCGGCAGGGAGTTGTAACTCAGCCAAATGGTACCCGGCAAATAGCCCCTGATAGGCCAAATTATGGACGGTAAATACTGATCGTGCCGGTCTACCACGCGCCGCCAGATAAGCACAGGCCAGCCCAGCGTGCCAATCATGGGCATGCACCACATCGGGACGCCAGAAGCCATCCAGCCCGCAGGCCAGCTCACACGCCATCCATCCCAGCAAGGCAAAGCGGCGATAGTTATCGGCGTAAGCATGCAACGACTGGTCGTGATAAGGGCTGCCAGCGCGGTCATATAACCCCGGAGCATCAATAAGATAGATACCAATGCCCTGATAATGGCCGTAGCGCAGAGAAACCCGTCCGGCAAAGGTGTCTATCTCCCTAACCAGCACGGTGTCTGGTATTCCACGACGCAAATCAGGGAAGCCCGGTAGCATGACCCGAACATCGGCCCCTTCAGCAATTTGTGCGGCAGGTAAAGCGCCGACAACATCAGCCAATCCCCCTGTTTTCAACAAAGGAAATAGCTCAGAACATACGTGTAAGACCCGCATCGTGACTCCTGACACCTATCGGATAAATAAAATAGCCCTATTTGACGTTGACGGCTAATTTCGCCAGCATCGCACGGGTCACTAGCACCACCCCGCCCTCCGAACGATAAAAACGGGCGCTATCTTCATCGGCGTTTTCCCCGATAACCATCCCTTCAGGTATGTGACAGGCGCGATCAATAATGCAGCGGCGTAAACGGCACGAGCGACCAACATTGACATCAGGCAGCAATACCGTGGAATCAATGGTACAGAACGAGTTCACCCGAACCCGAGGGAACAACACCGAATGCACCACTACCGAGCCAGAAACAATACAGCCACCGGAGACCAGCGAGTTCATGGTCATGCCATGGCTACCGGAGCGATCCTGAACAAACTTAGCCGGCGGCAACGGCTCCATATGGGTACGGATTGGCCAGGCACGGTCATACATATCCAGCTCTGGTGTGACCGATGCCAAATCCAGGTTGGCCCGCCAGTAGGCATCCAATGTCCCAACATCACGCCAATAAGGTGGCAATTCGGCATTGGAGGTCACGCAGGAGAGATCAAACGGATGTGCCCAAGCCGCCTTCTGTTCGGTAAGTTTGGGAATCAAATCTTTACCAAAATCATGGGTAGAGCCAGGGGTATTCATATCTTCTTCTAATAACTTGAACAGATAATTGGCATTAAAAATATAGATCCCCATACTGGCTAACGCCATATCAGGCCGTCCAGGCATTGAAGGCGGGTTCGCAGGTTTTTCAAAGAAAGCCGTTATCTGGTAATCCTCGTCCACCTCCATTACCCCAAATTCATTGGCCTCGTTAATGGGTACCGGGATACAAGCAACGGTGCACTCAGCGCCTTTCTCTACGTGGTCGATGAGCATGCGCGAGTAATCCATCTTGTAGATGTGGTCACCGGCCAGAATGACCACATATTCCGCCTCATAGCGGCGGATAATATCCAGGTTTTGATAAACGGCATCCGCAGTACCTTTGTACCAATGCTCGGTGCTCAAACGTTGTTGGGCAGGCAATAAATCAACAAACTCGTTCATCTCCTCGTTGAGGAATGACCAGCCACGTTGAATATGCTGCACCAGAGTATGAGACTGGTACTGGGTGATGACACCGATACGGCGGATACCTGAATTCAAGCAGTTAGATAGCGCAAAATCGATGATACGGAACTTGCCGCCAAAATGTACCGCCGGTTTGGCACGGGTGGCGGTCAAATCTTTCAGGCGAGAACCACGACCTCCGGCCAGAATCAGCGCTACAGATTTATTCGGTAATTGTCTGGCTAACATCAATGGGTCTTTATTTTCGAATTTAACCATGGCTGACTCCTTAAGATTTCAGTACGAGCACGCAAATGTCATGCGCGGCTCCGTTCCATACGGTGAATGATTCCATCTGCTCTGACGGCCCAAAAGGAGGGATAACCTCCCATTCCCCCGCAGGTAACTGTATTTCACATTCTTGACCAGTGGCGTTAATCACCACCAGCCAGCGCTGAGACAACAGAATTTGCAGCTGTTTCTGGCAGCCATGTTCCCAAGCCGCATCACTCAGCACTTGCCCCTGACTATCCAGCCATTGCACATTGCCATCCCCCTCCTGCCACCATGCGTCCTTAATCAGGGCCGGAATTTGCTGGCGTAACCGGATAAGATCGGCGGTAAATGTCATTAATGAACGATCCGCACTGCCCCAGTCGAGCCAGGTGAGGACGTTGTTCTGACAATATGCATTGTTATTACCTTGCTGGCTGTGACCATGCTCGTCACCGGCCAGTAACATTGGCGTTCCCTGCGAGAGTAATAAGCTGGCCAACAATGCCCGCTGACAAGACTTACGCCGTTGCCAGATAGCCTCGTCAGCCACCAACCCTTCGCTACCAAAATTATTACTAAGATTGTTATCACTGCCATCACGGTTTTCCTCTCCATTGATTTGATTGTGCTTTTGGTTAAAACACAGCAAATCCTGCAAAGTAAAACCATCATGGGCGGTAATTTGATTGATACTGGCGGAAGGCAAACGCCCCCGCTGTTGGAAAAGATTGCTTGAAGCGGCAAAGTGCTGCGCAAACAGCCCCAGCGGTAAGTCATCCCGTAACCAGAAACGGCGCATCGCATCACGATACTGGTCATTCCATTCACTAAAACCGGTAGGGAAGTTACCCAGTTGATAGCCTCCCAGACCAATATCCCAAGGCTCGGCAATCATTTTGCAGGCACGCAGCCGCTCATCGGCAGCCAGCGCGGCGAATAAAGGGGCATGTTGGTCAAAAGCCGGCGTGCGGCCCAGAACGGTACCCAGATCAAAGCGGAAGCCGTCAACATGGCAGCTATCGAGCCAATGATGCAGGCAGTCGATAACCCACTGCATGACATTAGGATGATTAAGCCGCAGCGTATTGCCGCAGCCAGTCATGTTGTCGTATTCACCGTCAGGAGTGAGCCAGTAATAGCTAGCATTGTCGATACCGCGCTGGCACAGGGTTGGGCCAAAAATATCCAATTCGGCGCTGTGATTGAACACCACATCGAGAATCACTTCGATACCCGCTTTATGTAACGCTTTGACCGCATCTCGCAGCTCTCGCAGCGGAGATATACCGTCACGGCCCGAGGCATAATCAGGATCAACGGCATAAGGCGCCAGCACGTTATAGCCCCAATAATTACCCAGCCCCATCTTCTGTAAACGAGGTTCATCGACGTGGAATTGCACCGGTAACAACTCCAGTGTGGTAATGCCCATGTCTTGCAAATAGGTAATCATGACGGGATGAGCTAACGCCGCATAGCTACCACGCAGATCAGCCGGAATATCAGGGTGCAGTTTGGTTAAGCCGCGCACATGGGCTTCATAAATCACGGTATTGCCCCAAGGAATAGCCGGTGACTTATCCTCCTGCCAGTCATATTCTTCATGTACCACAATGCACTTAGGTAAGGCGGCAGCACTGTCGCGCTCATCGGGCTGATTAACCCCCCCCTCCAAGCTTGGATCATCCGCCACTTTGCGATCTAATGCATGGGCACCGGGGTCTATCAATAATTTATGTGGGTTAAAACGATGCCCTTGTTGTGGGTCAAATGGCCCGCTGACCCGATAACCATAGCGCTGCCCCGGTTTACCTCCAGGCAGATAGCCATGCCAGATATCACCACTGCGGGCGGGCAAGGCAATCCTCAATTCTTGGTTATTGTCATCAAACAGACACAGTTCGACCTGTTCAGCATGAGCTGAAAACAGCGTGAAATTTATCCCAGCCCCATCAAAATGGGCACCAATCGGTGTCGGGGAACCACGGGTAAGGCCAGTCATCCTACCCCTCCCGTAACAGGTAAATAGTCGACAGTGGCGGTAGTGTTAACAACAATGAGTGCGCGTGGTTATGGCTACCGACATGCTGGCTATGGATCCCCCCCTGATTACCCAGATTGCTGCCACGGTAAAACTCAGAGTCAGAATTAAGTACTTCCCGATAATGCCCTGCCTGCGGAATGCCCACACGGTAGTCATAACGCGGCACCGGTGTGAAATTACTGATGGCAATCAGTTCGCCACCATTCGCATCACGGCGCAAGAAAGCAAACACTGAGTTTTCGTGGTCATCTACCACCAGCCATTCAAAGCCATCGGGCTGGTAATCTAATTCATAGAGTGGCGCATGTTGTTGATAGCAGTGGTTCAGGTCACGAACAAAACGCTGCACGCCACGGTGCCAGCCATTTTCATCATCCAGTAGATGCCAGTCCAGGCTGGTATCGAAATTCCACTCACGCCCCTGTGCAAACTCGCAGCCCATAAACAGCAGTTTTTTACCGGGATGCGCCCACATAAACGCGTAATAGGCACGCAGGTTGGCGAATTTCTGCCAGGCATCCCCCGGCATACGATCGAGCACCGAGCGCTTACCGTGCACCACTTCATCATGGGAGATAGGCAAGATAAAATTCTCGGTATAGGCGTACAACATCCCGAAAGTCATCAGATTATGGTGGTACTTGCGATGAATCGGATCACACTGCATGTAATTGAGCGTGTCATGCATCCAACCCATATTCCATTTATAGTTAAACCCTAATCCGCCGGCATCGGGCGGTAATGTCACGCCAGGAAAATCGGTCGATTCCTCCGCCATCGTCACACCGCCTGGGCGCTCAACGCCGATGGTGTGATTGGTGTAACGCAGGAAAGCAATCGCTTCCAGATTTTCACGCCCGCCATAATAGTTAGGCACCCACTGCCCTTCAGCACGGCTATAATCGCGATAAATCATCGAAGCCACGGCATCAATACGCAATGCATCGATACCAAAACGTTCCATCCAGTAAAACGCATTGCCAGCCAAATAATTACGGACCTCATTACGACCATAGTTATAAATCAGGGTATTCCAATCCTGATGATAGCCTTCGCGCGGATCGGCATATTCATACAACGAGGTGCCATCAAACTGCATCAGCCCGTGTTCATCACTCGGGAAGTGACCGGGAACCCAATCAAGGATGACGTTAATCCCCGCGGTATGGAATGCGGCAACAAAATCTTTGAAATCCTGCGGAGTACCAAAGCGGCGGGTCGGTGCATATAACCCGAGCGGCTGATAACCCCAGCTGCCATCGAATGGATGTTCGTTAATCGGCAGCAGCTCGACATGGGTAAACCCCATGTATTTAACGTATTCAACCAGTTGCTCCGCCAACTCGCCATAACTGAGCCAATAGTTATTATCGGTATGGCGGCGCCATGAACCGAGATGGACTTCATAGATAGAAACCGGTGAGCGCAAATCATTGGCTTTCTGTCTTGCTGGCGTATTTTGCACCACTTCAGGTAACGGGCTGACCAACGAGGCAGTTTCTGGCCGCATCTGAGCTTCAAATGCATAAGGGTCCGCTTTTAAGCGCACCTGATCATTACTGTCTATTATCTCAAATTTGTACAACTGGCCGGCTTGTACGCCAGGCAGGAATAGCTCCCAAATACCATTTTCGCGCCGTAACCGCATCGGGTGGCGGCGACCATCCCAAAAGTTAAACTCCCCCACCACAGACACCCGTTTAGCATTAGGTGCCCAAACGGCAAAACTGACCCCCGCGACCCCATCAAGGCTCATTAAATGCCCACCCAGCCGTTCATAAGGGCGTAGATGGGTGCCTTCGGCCAATAACCAACTGTCAATATCCTGCAATAACGTCCCGAATCGATAAGGATCTTCGATGATTTGGGGACTGTCTTGCCAGGTAACCGCTAATTGATAACGAAACGGGCTTTTACGACGAGGAAGCTTCGCAATGAAAAAACCGCGCGGGTCTTCACTGGTCAACTGAGCAATGTTGCGCCCACTTTCCGTTTCGACCAGCCAGACTTCTTTTGCATCTGGCAGCAAAGCGCATATCTGTAACCCTTGCGCAGTTTGGTGCATACCCAAAATGGAAAAGGGATCGGCATAATGGCCGGAAATAATCTGATTAATCACCTGACGATCGGGAAGTACTGGCATGATTTCTTCCTATGATTAACGGCATGATTTTGAGCCAAATTCTGAACACTGACAGCAGAACCGACCTTTTCATCATGCAATCCATTTAGCGTTTAAAGAGTGACTAAGGTCAATGATTAACCAATTAGTTGATTTAATGCCCTAATACTCATTTTCTGACAGTAAAAGCTCGTCAGTTAACTTTTCTTACCCAAACTATAAGCATAGTCAAAGGCCGCCAAAAAAATCGGCTTACTATTAATGAAATTTTTTCTCATATGAATTAGCAAAAAAAACAGTGTGTAAACGGCGTAAGGCGTGCGTGAATGACGTAAAACCCTAAGTTAAGACGTAAAAACAGTGCGGATAACATCGGCCAGTAGAAATGCCCAAAACAGGGAACTGAGCTGACGTTTGCCCATATAAGGCCCTTTTTGCTTAAAAGGGGTAACGGTTAAAACTTTCTGCGGCTAAATGTGGTTACAATAGCGGCAAGAATTAGCATTTGTGGTTATCAATATGGGCGTAAGCCAAGCCGAACTGATTTTCTCCCTGCTACAACAGATGTGTGTGTATCTGGTGATCGCCTATCTGTTAAGTAAAACACCGCTGTTTATTCCGTTAATGCAGGTTACCATTCGGCTGCCCCACAAACTGGTGTGCTATCTCACGTTTTCCATGTTTTGCATCATGGGCACCTATTTTGGTCTGCATATTGAGGACTCCATCGCCAATACCCGTGCTATCGGTGCCGTGTTGGGCGGTGTTCTGGGGGGGCCATCGGTCGGTTTCCTGGTGGGGCTGACGGGTGGGTTGCACCGCTACTCCATGGGTGGGATGACCGCCACCGCCTGTATGTTGTCTACCGTCGCTGAAGGGCTATTGGGTGGCTTCCTCCACAGCTATTTGATACGTAAAAACCGCCTTGACTTGCTCTTCCAACCGCTGGTGGTTGCAGGCATTACGCTGGTCGCTGAAGTCCTGCAAATGTTAATTATTTTGGCCGTTGCCCGCCCATTCCATGAAGCTGTCGAGTTGGTCGGAAACATTGCCCTGCCAATGATGATCACCAATACCATTGGTGCTGCCATGTTTATGCGTATCTTATTGGACCGGCGGGCTATTTTCGAAAAATACACCACCGCCTTCTCAGCCAAAGCATTACAAATTGCCGCACGGGCGGAGGGGCAACTACGCCATGGTTTTGACCAACAAAACAGTATGCGGGTGGCACGTATTTTGTATGAGGAGCTGGGCGTTGGCGCGGTGGCAATTACCGACCGCGAGAAATTACTGGCATTTATCGGCACCGGCGCCGACCATCACCTTGTGGGGAGTGCTATCACCTCAGACCATACCCACCGGGCGATTGAGTTGAATCAGGTGGTTTATGCCGATGGCAATGCCGTCCCTTATACCTGCTCTATTTCACCCAACTGCAAACTGGGTTCCACGTTAGTTATCCCACTGCGCGGTGAAGAGCATCGGGTGATTGGCAGCATCAAGCTGTATGAACCAAAAAGTAAATTGTTCTCCAGTATCAACCGCACATTGGGTGAAGGTATTGCTCACCTGCTGTCCGCCCAGATTCTGGCGGGTGAATTTGAACAACAGAAACAGCTATTGGCACAATCAGAAATCAAGCTACTGCACGCGCAAGTAAATCCTCACTTCCTCTTTAACGCACTGAATACCCTGTCAGTAGTAATCCGCCGTAATCCAGACCATGCCCGCAAGCTGGTGCTTTCTTTGTCGACATTTTTCCGTAAGAACCTCAAGCGCAGCCATGATGTGGTCACGCTGAGCGATGAAATTGAACATGTGAATGCTTATCTGGAAATAGAAAAGGCACGTTTTGCCGACCGCCTCTCCGTTGAGATCTCATTACCTGATGAGTTGATGGAAGCGCGTTTACCGGCTTTTTCCCTGCAACCCGTGGTCGAAAATGCCATCAAACACGGTATAGCGCAGATGTTCAATAACGGGCGCATCACCTTGCACGGTAAGCTCGAGGGCAATACGTTGATACTGGAAGTGGAAGACAATGCTGGTTTGTATCAACCGCAACCAAACGGCGATGGGCTGGGGATGAATCTGGTAGATCGGCGAATTAAAGTCCGCTATGGCAACGAATATGGTGTCACCGTCCTAAGCGAGGCAGATAAATTCACGCGCATTACACTTAAGTTGCCCTTTATCACCGCGAGTGAGGGTTAACAGCGGTTAATTACTTACCCGTGCGAGCAATGATACTCACCATATTAAGTACCGCAGCAGAGCGCTCATGCCGCCGCCATGCCAGTGTAATCTTGGTTTTTAGCAAGCTATCGTCAATCTCATGATAAGTAACATTATTCGCCTGAATAGTTGTCAGCGAGCGAGGCACGATAGTAAAACCAAAGCCTGCCGACACCATCCCTATGGCAGACACCAACTGGGGGGATTGTTGCCCCAGCTCCGGCTTAAACCCAGCACGGTAGCAAGCGCTGATAATGGTATCAAACAATCCTGGAGCCACTTCGCGAGGGAAAGTAATCAGCTTTTCATGCTGTATCGCTTGCAGATTGATTTGTGGGCAGCGATGCAACTGATGGTTATGGGGCAGTACCAGCAACATATCTTCCTCCACCAGCACCTTACAGGTGAATTCATTACTGGCATCACATGGCTGACGGATAAAAGCCACATCAATGCGTTCGTTATGCAAATCATTCATTAACACCGGCATGGTCTTTTCACTGGGTGACAATATCACCTCAGGATATTTATCCCGATAGGCGTGGAGTAGGCGCAATACCAAGGGCTGGAAGGCTGTCGAGCTGGCAAAACCTACCCGCAACTTACCCGTCTCCCCGCGCGCGATACTTTTAGCTCGCTCTATCGCTTCATCCGTAAGCGTCAATATATGACAGGCATCCACATAGAACGCTTTCCCTGCATCAGTCAGTTCAACACCGCGCGTGAGCCGACGTAGCAGTGGTGTCCCGATCTCCCGCTCTAGCTTTTGAATTTGCTGACTTAGTGGTGGCTGAGAGATACCCAGCTTTTCAGCCGCCCGGGTGAAATGGCGGGCTGAAGCAACCGCAGCAAAATATCGTAGATAACGTAGTTCCATATATTATTGATATCAAAAAAGTGGGATTCCTATATTGGTACTTATGTTCTTTCAGCGTCAACCTTATAC
>NZ_JAZGQA010000098.1:0-16900 GCF_048593855.1 Yersinia sp. 2542 StPb PI | reverse complement strand
AGGATCATGATCCTCTGTGGATAAGTGATTATTCACATGTAAGATCATAGTATTAAGGAAGATCGTTTGCTGTGAATGATCGGTGATCCTATTGCGTATAAGCTGGGATCTAAATGGCATGTTATGCACAGGCACTTTGGAGTACCAAGGTTGTTATGTGGATATGTACCGGTTTTACCCTGCTTTTAAGCATACTTATCCACATTCGTTCGCGTGATCTTTAATCAAATTAGAGCAAATTAATCCAATTTTTGACCCAAACCTCTGCCGGATCCTCGGGAATTTCATGTTGGATGACGTCAATTTCTAAAATATCACCCAAACGTTTGGCGCCTTGTGCGATCAATTGTTGATCCAATGCTCTCACTGCACCGCAGAAAGTGTCATATTCTGAACTGCCCAAACCAACAGCACCAAAGTGCACTTGAGAAAGATCAGGCTTCTGTTGTTCGATTTGTTCTAATAATGGTTGAAGGTTATCTGGGAGATCACCCGCACCGTGGGTTGATGTGACTATTAGCCACGTACCCTCAAGCGTAAGCTCGTCTAATTCAGGGCCATGCAGCGTCTCTGTAGAAAAACCTGCTTCTTCTAATTTCTCAGCTAAATGTTCAGCAACATATTCAGCGCTGCCGAGTGTACTGCCACTGATCAAGGTAATGTCAGCCATAAAGAACCCAACCGAAGTAAAGAGCCGGTATTGTACGCTGTGAATCAGCTGGGATCTACCTGTGGATAATGTGGGTATAGTTATTTAGTGCTCAAGGCACAATGGTACGCATGATGGGGTTTTGCAGGGAGATAAGTGTCTCCGTTGACTGGATCTCATCGATAGTCTGGATCTTGTTGATAAGTACCTGCTGGAGCGCATCTATTGACTTACACATCACTTTAATAAAAATGCTGTAGTGGCCGGTGGTGTAATAGGCTTCTACAACTTCTTCTAAACCTTCCAGTTTTTTTAGTGCCGACGGGTAGTCTTTGGCACTTTTCAAAATAATACCGATAAAGCAACACACGTCATACCCGAGTTTTTTTGGATTAACGTGAACACAAGCCGCGGTAATGATCCCTGCCTGGCGCATTTTCTCCACTCGCACATGGATAGTTCCTGGACTCACGCCAAAATTTTTTGCCAATTCAGCATAAGGTGTGCGCGCATTTTCCATTAATGCGTTCAGGATGCCGCGATCGAGATTATCGATTTGATAAATTTCACCCATATTTGCCTCCTTTTTTTAACGATTAGTTAATTTAAGACCCATAAAAATGAATGATTAAAAGTGAAAAGGCAATATTGTTTGTTGGATATTGAATTTAACCCTCATTCTGTTGCTTAATCGATGTCAAGCCAGGTGGCATAACCTAATTAGCATAATCAGTAATAACGAATCGAGAAAACGGCAATGAAAAAACAATTTATCCAAAAACAACAACAAATCAGCTTCGTAAAATCATTCTTTTCCCGTCAATTAGAACAACAACTGGGTCTGATTGAAGTACAGGCACCAATCCTGAGTCGTGTGGGTGATGGTACTCAAGATAACCTTTCAGGTTCAGAGAAAGCCGTTCAGGTAAAAGTGAAGACATTGCCGGATGCAACTTTTGAAGTCGTTCATTCATTAGCTAAATGGAAACGCAAAACCTTGGGTCGCTTTGATTTTGGTGCTGACCAAGGGATATATACTCATATGAAAGCATTGCGCCCTGATGAAGATCGCCTAAGTGCTATTCATTCTGTGTATGTTGATCAGTGGGATTGGGAACGCGTGATGGGCGATGGTGAACGCAACCTGGCTTATCTGAAATCCACTGTTAACAAGATTTATACCGCTATTAAAGAAACTGAAGTAGCGATCAGTGCTGAATTTGGTGTGAAACCATTCCTGCCAGAGAATATTCAGTTTATCCACAGCGAAAGCCTGCGCGCTCGCTTCCCTGACCTGGATGCTAAAGGCCGCGAACGTGCGATAGCTAAAGAGCTGGGAGCTGTATTCCTGATTGGCATCGGTGGTAAATTGGCTGACGGTAAATCTCATGATGTGCGAGCGCCAGATTATGATGACTGGACGTCGCCGAGTGCTGAAGGTTTTGTGGGCTTGAACGGTGACATTATTGTCTGGAACCCTGTTCTTGAAGACGCGTTTGAAATCTCATCCATGGGGATACGTGTTGATGCTGAGGCACTTAAACGCCAATTGGCACTGACTTCTGATGAAGATCGTCTGAAACTGGAATGGCACCAATCACTGCTGAGTGGTGAAATGCCGCAAACTATCGGTGGCGGTATCGGCCAGTCTCGTTTAGTGATGTTATTGCTGCAACAGCAACATATCGGTCAGGTTCAATGTGGTGTATGGGGGCCAGAAATTAGCGAGAAGGTTGCAGGCCTGCTGTAAATCCCCTTCATACTTGATGTTGTAGGGTTGTTAGCGGCGCGCACTCACCTGAATCACTTACTTGAGTAAGCTCATCGGGGTTTGTTCGCTTGCTGCCTACCTACAACACCAATTATATTGGGTATTGATTCCCAATATAATTGCGGGTTTTTAATCTATGCTGTAGTGATATATAAATATTTTAAATATCACTATATGCAAGGTTGTTGATGTTATGGCCCTTTTTCATCCTATAAAGCACTATTTACACGCTCGGCCACGATTGTTGTTTTCGCTTGGCGCGGGTGTTGTCACTTATTTCCTGCTGCCAACACATTACTCGGTATTGCTGCGCCTAATGGTGAGTTGGAATGTTTCCGCCTGGCTTTATTTACTGTTTTTATGGTTGCAATTATTACGCACTGATTCGACGAAAATCAGCAAAATAGCCCGGGTGCAGGATGAAAGTGCCAGCATGGTGTTGAGTATTGTCAGCATGGCGTGTCTGGCCAGTATTCTGGTTATTTTATTTGAATTGAGCACGGCGAATCAGCTCTCAGGCTCTGCCAAGGCGTTCCATTTGGTCCTGACAGGGCTGACGTTATTGGTTTCATGGTTATTATTATCCACCGCTTTTACTATGCATTACGCACATTTGTTTTATATGCGCCGCGATAAATCAGAAACGGTTCTACCGTTACTTTTCCCCAAAGAGATAACCACGCCTTCCTATTGGGATTTCCTTTATTTCTCATTTACCATTGGTGTGGCTTGCCAAACTGCCGATGTCTCTACCGGCACGTCAGATATCCGCCGCGTAGTGCTCTTGCAGTCAGTGTTATCATTTATCTTTAATATGACGATATTGGGGTTGTCGATAAACGTTGGTGCCGGCCTGCTTAACTAGCGCTTCCAGCGGCGCATCAAGCGGCTTTTTAGCCCAGTATCAAAACGCCAGATATGATCGAAAATTCGCATGATACCAGGCTTACCATACGCAGACATGGCAACAGCATGAAAACGGTGCTGGTGGGCTTGTTGCTGGATTTTAATCTTTCTGACTAATTCGTCTGGTAAACGTTGGGCGATAAAATCTGAAATGATCACTGCATCTGCGTCATACCATTCTCTATCTTCCATTTTATTTAATGTGCTGGCTAAGCAAGCAGCCAGATCGGTACCTCCGCGAAAATGTTGGCCAAGAAAACGAATCGCCTGCTCAATACCACTGGCAGCAGATAGCTCGTAGTGAATTATTTCAGTGGCAAATAGCATGATGTAACAGCGGCGATTATCTGCCAGTGCAATTCGAAGCAGAGCCAGACAAAATGCTTTGGCACATTGTTCGTTAAATCCACCCATGGAGCCTGAGGTATCGACACAGACGATAAAAGGGCCGCGAGGGTGTTCATCATTGCTTTTAAGACTGACCGGGCGCTGTAAGGTTTTCTCCTGCCAGTTGTCACCCTGCAAACGGTAAGTGAGTAAGCGGCGCTCCAGTAAACGGCGATAAAACTCAAATTCCAGCTCGCTCATCCCTAACATCACCAGTTCAGTCGGGAGCAATCGCAAAATATCATTGCTTTGATGAATGCCACTGACCTCCTCTGGCACCGTATCGGGCTGGCGGACCATGACAGTATAAGGTTCGTAGCGAGCCTCTGGTGTCGGTTGTGCCTTTGCTGAACGGCTACGACCCAATTGCTCGGCCAGTTGTTGTAATTCGGGTTGTTGTTGTAGAAAGTCACCGTATTGCAGTAGCAATTGATAATCGCCACGCTGTAAGTGGCCCTGACTCATATCCCAAAGCCGCCCTGCCGCCCCATCATTGGTTGCCAGTACAGGTTCTAATGCCCCACTGAGCGCCAATCTCTGCTGGAGTTCAGCCAGAAGTTGTTCCCGCTCTTGCTCAAGTAACTGGTGATGAATGGTGATGGTTTGTAGCGTTAGACTGACACGCCAACGCTGTAAAAATAAGGTTTGTAAACTATCACCGGGTTGAGGGTTTCTGGCTAAATCAGCGGTTTGTAGCAATGTATTGGCTTGTGAAGCAAAGGGCGATTGCCATTGCTGTAACTGAGCCACAATATCTGGCAGATGCGCATAAAATAGTGGGCTACTTTCCAACAGGCTTTGTTGGTATAGGGAAAACTCATTTGCCAGAGTAGCCGGAGCTTTAGCCTCGCGGATACGCTGCTGTAAGTTTTGCTTCCAACCAGGAATATCTTTCATTAGCGCCCGTTTAATTCGCGGGAATTTTTCGAAAAATAGTGCTAATTGAGGTGACGCCAATAGCCCGATCACCATCTCTTCGATAAGCTCACCCTCACTTATCGATAGCAGCATATCCAATGTTGCCAGGCTGAGCATCTGTCAGTGTCCGCGCATTTTTTGCTGTTGCTGTTTAAGTTGTTCTGCCACCTGCAACAAGCTGGCCTCGACTTTGGCAAGCCATGAGGAGGGAGTGAATAAACACGGCTGATGTTGGCTGAATAGCCGCCGCTGTTCGGCAAGACTATGTTCTACTGTGGTTAATTCCACCAGCAATTCCGGGGGAACACTGGCAGTTGCCGCGCCCGGTTGGGAAAGTGTGGAGGGTTGGCGGCTGATATCTAGTATCGTTATATGCAATTGATCATCAATTTCTGCATCAATGGATTGGGCATAACCGACACCATTTAATTTAGCGCGCAAGCTCCCTCCTTTGTTCAACCATTGAGCGAGGGCATCTTTTTCTATTTGCAAATGGGTAACTTGAATATCATGCAGGCTGAGCGGTTTTTGCAGCAAAAGCGTCAAAGTGCTGTCTGTCAGGTCGTCTGGTAGAGCATATTGGGGTTTGCGGCTGAACATACCGCTTTGTTTGACGATGGTTAACGCTTGATGGTCACTTTGCTGTTGTTGGTGCTGTAACCACTGACCCTGAACATGTTGTAGTTTCATTAACAGGCTTTGCTGTTGATATCCCTGCTCGGTTAATAACTGTTCAAGCTGCTGTTGCAGCAGCTTAAGCGAACTGAGGTCATGCCACAGGCAATCTTTCAGCAAGATTAAGTCGATGGGTGTCACTTCACTGCGGCCACTAAAGAAAGCACTGGCTTGTAACAGGCGTAGCGCTTTTTTCCAACGTCTATCTGAGACATAGGGCGCTTGTTCTTGCGCACTGAGCCGTTGACGTAACTGAAAAATAAGCTCAAAACAGTGATCCGGTAAGGTGATTTTGTCGATTAACGGTTGCCACTGATAGAACTCTTCATCGCTGATACTGAGATTTTCTGCCACCGGATTATGATTTTCATTCTGTCGGCTGAGCAGTAGTGAGCGGAAGTTCTGCTTCTCTTGTACGCGATCCAGCCATAGGCGGATCAACATGCGGTCATAAAGTGCTTCCAGGCTACTATCAGCGTCAGGCAGCTCGTTAGAGGCAGTAACGAGTAATCGCATAGGGATGCTGTCTTCCCGATCACCATTTCTAAAGCGCCGTTCATTAATCGCTGTCAGCAAGGTGTTCAGAATTGCCGGGCCGGCTTTCCAAATCTCATCCAAAAAGACGATTTCAGCCTCCGGCAGGTAACCGCCTGTCATCCGTTGATAGCGTCCCTCCTCTTTCAATGCCTGAATCGAGAGGGGGCCAAACACCTCTTCCGGTGTTGAGAAACGGGTCATCAGATATTCAAATGCACGGGCATTACGGAAGGCAAATTTCAGGCGGCGGGCAATCAGGCTTTTGGCAATTCCTGGTGGGCCGAGCAAAAAAACACTCTCGCCACTGAGGGCGGCCAGCAAACATAAGCGGATAGCTTCCTGTCTTTCATACAGACCACTTTCAAGGGCGCTGCTTAAGCGGGAGATTCTTTCTGCTAATTGTGATGATTGCGCCATAATTGTTCTACATGTTCCGTTAGTTGATTGATTTTTACCTGATAAAAAGGAATAAACCATCTTTTCTTCATGGGATCGCTGGTTTTATTAATAAGATAGTTCGTTGATTCGTAGAATTTTTATATCATCAGTTATTTGTAATTGATGAATTCTCGCTCTGTTAGGTGCCTATTTAAGAGTAGGCAATCCATTGAAATCGTGCATACTGTGCGCCTTTTGGTGGGCGTATAAACAATACAGAACCGAGGATTAAGGTTCTTAAACGCACGCATCAGCTTATGGATGTTCTAGCAAAAAGAAATCAATTATGAGCACAGAACATAAACAGTCTTTATCGGCGGTAACCCTGGCAGCAATAGGGGTAGTTTACGGTGATATTGGTACCAGCCCGCTCTATACCTTGAGAGAGTGCTTTTCTGGTCATTATGGTTTTGATGTCCGCCCGGACGTGGTGTTTGGCTTTTTATCGCTGATTTTCTGGATGCTTATCCTGATAGTCTCGATTAAATATCTTACCTATGTCATGCGGGCCGATAACGCCGGCGAAGGGGGGATTTTAACGTTAATGTCTTTGGCTGGGCGTAATACCTCTTCCAGAGCCACCTCAATACTGGTGATTCTCGGGTTAATTGGCGGCAGTTTCTTTTATGGTGAGGTGGTCATCACCCCGGCAATATCCGTTATGTCGGCCATTGAAGGGCTAGAAATAGCAGCCCCAGCATTAGACCCTTATATTGTTCCCTGCTCCATTGCGGTACTCACTCTGCTGTTTGTGATTCAAAAGCACGGTACCGGCAGTGTCGGTAAATTATTCGCTCCCGTGATGCTGGTCTGGTTTCTGACGATCGCACTACTTGGTTTACGCAGTATTATTGCGAATCCAGAAGTATTGGTTGCGCTGAATCCTAAATGGGCGATAGGTTTCTTTGCTGAATATAAAACCGTGTCGTTTTATGCGCTTGGTGCCGTCGTATTGGCGATAACCGGGGTGGAAGCCTTATATGCAGATATGGGCCATTTTGGTAAATTCCCTATTCGTTTAGCTTGGTTTACCGTGGTTTTGCCCTCATTAGTACTGAACTATTTTGGTCAGGGCGCGTTATTGCTGAAAAACCCTGAAGCCATCAAAAACCCCTTCTTCTTATTAGCCCCTGATTGGGCATTGGTTCCGCTGTTAATTCTGGCGACGCTGGCGACCGTTATTGCCTCGCAGGCGGTTATTTCCGGTGTCTTCTCGCTCACCCGACAGGCGGTTCGCTTAGGCTATTTACCGCCAATGCGGATTATTCATACCTCCGAAATGGAATCTGGCCAGATATATATCCCGGTCATTAACTGGACTCTCTATCTGGCGGTGGTATTGGTTATTGTGGGCTTCGAACGTTCCAGTAACCTGGCGGCCGCGTACGGTATCGCCGTAACCGGCACCATGGTGATAACCAGTATTCTGTTCTGCATCGTGGCATTGAAAAACTGGCACTGGAATCGGGTATTTGTCGGCATCTTACTGGTGATTTTGCTGATTATCGATGTCCCTATGTTCTCTGCCAATGCGTTGAAATTGTTCTCAGGTGGTTGGTTGCCAGTGTCTCTGGGGCTGGTGATGTTTATCATCATGACTACCTGGAAAAGTGAACGTTTCGGTTTGCTGCGTCGAATGCATGAACACGGTAATTCACTGGAAGCGATGATTGCTTCATTGGAAAAATCCCCCCCGGTGCGGGTTACTGGTACTGCTGTGTATATGTCGCGTGCAATGAATGTTATTCCCTTCGCGCTGTTGCATAACCTTAAACATAATAAGGTGTTGCATGAACGGGTTGTGCTACTGACATTGCGGACTGAAGATGCGCCGTATGTGCACAATGTGAACCGGGTAACCATCGAACAACTCTCCCCGACGTTTTGGCGAGTGGTGGCCAGTTATGGTTGGCGTGAAACACCGAATGTGGAAGAAATCTTCCATCGCTGCGGCCTGGAGGGGTTGCCATGCCAGATGATGGAAACCTCATTCTTTATGTCCCATGAGTCGCTAATCCTTACCAAGCGGCCGTGGTACCTGTTCCTGCGCGGTAAGTTATTTATCGCACTCAGTCGGAATGCGCTGCGTGCTGCTGACCAGTTTGAGATCCCACCGAATAGGGTGATTGAGCTTGGGACGCAGGTAGAGATTTAATCTGAAAGGCCGTTATGATTAACGGCCTTTTTTGTACCTATTCTTCTTCTTTTTCCACTGTTCAGCGAAACGTTTCGATGGCGATCACAATTTCATCAAATTGGGTTTGCCTTCTGCGGCTATTTTTCTAAACTCAGTATCAGCGAAACGTTTCGCTGTTGGAGTAGAAAATGAAAAAAGGCGCATTACTTAATTCTGATATTTCCGCTGTTATCTCCCGCCTGGGCCATACCGATCAGGTTGTGATAGGTGATGCGGGGCTGCCGATACCGGCAACCACCACACGTATCGATCTGGCACTGACACGAGGCGTCCCTGGATTTCTTCAGGTTCTTGAGGTGGTAACACAAGAAATGCAGGTTGAAAGTGCAGTCTTGGCGGAGGAGATCGTTAAAAATAATCCGCAACTCCATGAAGCGTTACTCGCGCAACTATCACAACTTGAGCAGCACCAGGGAAACCAAATTGTTTTGCGCTATATCAGCCATGAGGCTTTTAAAGAGCAAACCAAACAAAGCCGGGCAGTGATCCGTAGCGGGGAATGTTCCCCCTTTGCTAATGTCATTCTCTGTTCCGGCGTAACCTTCTGAGGCATTTATGCAACCTTTGCTGCAACTTAAAGGGATTGATAAAGCCTTTCCCGGCGTTAAAGCACTCTCCGGTGCCGCACTGAGTGTCTATCCCGGCAGGGTGATGGCACTGGTAGGCGAAAATGGCGCTGGAAAATCGACCATGATGAAAGTGCTGACCGGCATCTACAGTAAAGATGCTGGCAGTCAGTATTTTATGGGTAAGGAAGTGGCGTTTAATGGCCCAAAAGACTCGCAGGAAGCGGGCATTGGCATTATTCATCAGGAACTTAACCTGATTCCTCAATTAACTATCGCAGAAAACATCTTCTTAGGGCGTGAGTTTGTTAATCGTTTTGGCAGCATCGATTGGAAAAAGATGTATGCCGAAGCCGATTTACTGCTGGCGCGCCTTAATATCAGTTACAGCAGCCATCGGCTGGTGGGTGAGCTTTCCATTGGTGATCAGCAAATGGTGGAGATAGCCAAAGTGCTGAGCTTTGAATCCAAAGTGATCATTATGGATGAGCCAACTGATGCGCTTACCGATACTGAAACCGCCTCTCTGTTTAATGTGATTAAAGAGCTAAAGGCGGAAGGTCGCGGAATTGTTTATATCTCTCACCGGTTAAAAGAGATTTTTGAGATTTGCGACGACGTCACGGTATTTCGTGATGGGCAATTTATTGCCGAAAAACCGGTTGATAGTCTGACTGAAAACTCACTGATTGAGATGATGGTGGGCCGTAAGCTGGAAGAACAGTACCCGCGCTTGAATATACCCCGTGGTGAAAAGCGTTTGCAGGTCAAACAGCTCTGTGGCCCGGGCGTGAAAAATGTCAGTTTCACTTTATACAGTGGCGAAATTTTGGGGGTTGCCGGTCTGATGGGGGCTGGTCGCACCGAGCTGATGAAAATCATCTATGGCGCGCTACCGCGTAAATCAGGTTTTGTGATGTTGGATGGCCGCGAAGTTGTCACCCATTCACCACAAGATGGTCTGGCAAATGGCATTGTCTATATTTCTGAAGACCGCAAACGGGATGGTTTGGTACTTGGAATGTCAGTTAAAGAGAATATGTCTTTGACTGCATTGCGTTATTTTAGCCGTTCAGGTGGTTCGCTCAAGCATGCTGAAGAGCAGCAGGCGGTATCGGATTTCATTCGTTTATTTAATATTAAAACCCCGTCCATGGAACAACCTATTGGTTTGTTATCCGGTGGTAACCAGCAGAAAGTGGCTATTGCACGCGGTTTAATGACCCGCCCTAAAGTGCTGATCCTTGATGAACCTACCCGTGGTGTTGACGTCGGGGCTAAAAAAGAAATTTACCAATTAATCAACCAATTCAAACAAGAAGGGTTGAGCATCATTCTGGTTTCCTCAGAAATGCCGGAAGTGCTGGGCATGAGTGACCGCATTCTTGTGATGCATGAAGGCCAGCTAAGCGGCGAGTTCTCTATTGAACAGGCTACCCAGGAAGTGTTGATGGCAGCAGCCGTTGGCAAGCGTGATTTATTGAAAAATAATTTATTTACACTCTAAATAATTCGAGTTGCAGGAAGCCAACGCAAATGCGGCTTGAAATATGACGAGTAGAGCAGGAGTAATCAGATATGAGTTCCCAAGCTATCCAGACAAAACGCTGGTTCAGTAAAGAATGGTTATTAGAACAAAAATCACTGATTGCGCTGCTGGTGCTGATTGCTGTGGTTTCGTCACTAAGTCCGAACTTCTTTACCCTAAATAACATGTTTAACATTCTCCAGCAGACTTCTGTCAATGCCATTATGGCGGTGGGTATGACGCTGGTTATCCTGACATCCGGTATTGATTTGTCTGTCGGGTCATTATTGGCACTGACTGGCGCAGTAGCGGCATCTATTGTTGGATTGGAAGTGAATGCTTTGGTTGCCGTCGCCGCTGCATTGGCGCTAGGGGCATTTATTGGTGCCATAACCGGGGTCATTGTCGCTAAAGGTAAGGTACAAGCATTTATTGCCACTCTGGTCATGATGCTACTATTACGTGGCGTTACTATGGTTTACACCAATGGTAGCCCAGTAAATACCGGTTTTACTGATGTGGCTGATACTTTTGGCTGGTTCGGTATCGGGCGCCCATTGGGTATACCAACACCAATCTGGTTGATGGCTATCGTCTTTATTGCTGTGTGGTACATGTTGCACCACACTCGCCTGGGCCGCTATATCTACGCATTGGGTGGCAATGAGTCAGCAACACGGCTCTCTGGTATCAGCGTAGATAAAGTTAAGATTATTGTTTATTCATTATGTGGATTGTTAGCGGCACTGGCTGGGATTATCGAAGTGGCCCGCCTGTCGTCAGCACAACCTACAGCCGGTACCGGCTATGAACTGGATGCAATCGCAGCCGTGGTTCTTGGGGGTACCAGCCTTGCTGGGGGTAAGGGGCGGATCGTCGGCACCCTGATTGGCGCGTTAATCCTCGGCTTTTTAAATAACGGTTTGAATTTATTGGGTGTCTCCTCTTACTACCAAATGATCGTAAAGGCAGTGGTTATCCTGCTGGCGGTATTGGTAGACAATAAAAGCAGCAAATAACCTCTTAACTCCCTACAGGAATTGCGACCATGAAAATGAAGAAACTGGCTACCTTGATCTCTGTTGTTGCCCTGAGCGCCACCGTAAGTGCTAACGCACTGGCAAAAGACACCATCGCACTGGTAGTTTCCACGTTGAATAATCCGTTCTTTGTTTCAATGAAAGACGGCGCGCAAAAAGAAGCGGATAAACTCGGCTACAACCTGGTGGTATTGGATTCTCAAAACAATCCGGCGAAAGAACTGGCTAACGTGCAGGATCTGACAGTTCGCGGCACCAAACTATTGCTGATTAACCCAACTGATTCTGATGCAGTCGGTAACGCAGTTAAAATGGCGAATAAGGCCAATATCCCGGTTATCACGCTCGACCGTTTGGCAAACTCTGGCACTGTGGTGAGTCACGTTGCATCCGATAACCGTTTTGGTGGCAAAATGGCCGGTGATTTCATTGCCAAAAAACTGGGTAATGATGCCAAAGTGATTCAGTTGGAAGGGATTGCGGGTGCTTCTGCGGCCCGTGAACGTGGTGAAGGCTTCAAGCAGTCAATGGATCAACATAAATTCCAACTGTTAGCCAGCCAACCTGCTGATTTTGACCGTACTAAAGGTTTGAATGTGATGCAGAACCTGCTGACCGCTCACCCGAATGTTCAGGCTGTATTCGCACAGAACGACGAGATGGCACTGGGCGCACTGCGTGCCTTGCAAACAGCCGGTAAAGCCGATGTGCTAGTGGTTGGTTTTGATGGCACCGACGACGGTCTTAAAGCAGTCCAAGGCGGCAAACTGGGCGCAACTATCGCTCAACGCCCTGATCAGATTGGTGTTATTGGTGTACAAACCGCTGATAAAGTATTGAAAGGCGAGAAAGTGCAGGCCGTTATCCCGGTAGATTTGAAATTAGTGACTAAATAATATCGAAAAGCAGGGCATATAACGCCGCTGCCCTAAAACGGAAAACAAAACGTTACGGGTGGCGGTGTCATTCACAAAGGAATAAATACGATGAAAACAGGCAAACTGGTGGTCTTGGGCAGCATCAATGCCGATCATATTCTGAATATTGAGCAGTTTCCGCGCCCAGGTGAAACGGTGATCGGGAAGCAGTATAAAGTCGCGTTTGGTGGCAAAGGTGCTAACCAGGCGGTTGCTGCTGGCCGTAGCGGAGCAAACATCGCGTTTATTGCCTGTGTGGGTGAAGATGATATTGGTGACCGGGTGCGTCAGCAATTAGCCAGCGATAATATTGATACCGCGCCAATCGAGGCTGTAGCTGATACCACAACCGGTGTTGCTTTGATTTTCGTGAATGGTGAAGGCGAAAACGTTATTGGTATCAATGCCGGTGCTAACTCGGCAGTTACACCTGAATATCTTGGTCGTTACCAGCAACAAGTTATCGATGCAGATGCATTATTGATGCAACTGGAATCACCACTTGAGACAGTTATTGCTGCCGCTAAATTGGCGAAGCTGCATCAAACACAGGTTATTCTTAATCCGGCGCCAGCTCGTGAATTACCGGACGAGCTATTAACGCTGGTGGATATGATTACTCCGAATGAAACAGAAGCCGAGCGTTTAACGGGGATTCATATTGATCAGGATGATGACGCAGCGCAAGCAGCGCAAATTCTGCATGATAAAGGCATCGCTACCGTAATCATTACATTGGGTAGCCGTGGTGTATGGCTTAGTGAACAAGGTAAAGGGAAATTGGTTGCCGGGTTCAAGGTTAACGCTGTAGATACTATTGCTGCTGGTGATACATTCAATGGCGCATTATTAACTGCGTTATTGGAAGGTCAGGTAATGGACTCAGCAGTACGTTTTGCTCACGCAGCGGCCGCTATCGCGGTGACTCGCCCCGGCGCGCAGCCCTCTATTCCGTGGCGTGCAGAGATCGACAGTTTCCTACAAGGCCAGGTATAACTTTGGCCACCATGAAAGACGTCGCCCGCCTGGCGGGCGTATCTACGTCAACAGTCTCACATGTTATTAATAAAAACCGCTTTGTCAGTGACCCTATTCGCGACAAAGTGCTGGCTGCTATCAAACAGCTCAACTATGCCCCTTCAGCACTGGCTCGTAGTTTGAAACTCAATCAAACCCGTACCATTGGTATGTTGGTTACCGCCAGTAGCAACCCGTTTTATGCTGAAGTAGTCCGTGGCGTGGAGCGCAGTTGCTATGAGCGTGGTTACAGTTTGATTCTATGCAATACCGAAGGCGATATCGATCGCATGAGCCATAGCATTGAAACTCTGATGCAAAAGCGCGTCGATGGTCTGCTACTGATGTGCACCGAAAACCACCGCCCTTCTCAAGATATTCTGCGTTGCTACCCGTCATTACCGATAATCATGATGGACTGGGCACCCTTTGAGGGCGTCAATGACGTGATTCAGGATAATTCATTATTGGGTGGCGAAATGGCAACCTCATATTTGATTGCTAGAGGCTATACCCGAATCGCTTGTATTGCTGGCCCACAAGATAAAACCCCTGCCAAAGAACGTTTGGAAGGGTACCGTCAGGCTATGGATCGCGCAGGTTTACCTATTCCATCCGGTTATGAAGTTGCCAGTGATTTTGAATTTGGTGGCGGTTTAGTCGCTATGAAACAGTTGCTTGCGCTACCGGAACCCCCAGAAGCGGTGTTTACCAGTAATGATGCGATGGCTGTTGGGGTTTATCAGGCTTTGCATCAGGCGGGGTTATCGATACCACAAGATATGGCGGTTATTGGTTACGATGATATTGAAATCGCACAATATATGACACCGCCATTGACCACTATCCATCAACCAAAAGACTCCCTTGGTGAACTGGCTATTGATACACTGATCCATCGATTGAATAACCCGGAAGCGGAACCACAAGTTCTGATTCTCACTCCCGAGCTAATAGAGCGGGGATCGGTGGTCAGTTGTTAAACTTCACTCTCTGCAGGTTGTGTGGCTTTTTTGCTATTACGGCCTTGAATTAGATTGTCGCCATCATTTGGTTTCAGTAATAAGAACACCATGGATGAAAGTAATGTCACTATTCCCATTGTAATAAAGGTGTAGTGGAAGTGATCGACATTGCCACCAAACGATAACCCATCATAAAACCGCAATACCACCGCACTAATGGCAACGCCAAAGCTAATGGCCAGTTGTTGGGTTACCGCCAAAACACTGTTACCTGAGCTGGCATTGTTATCGGTTAAGTCAGCCAGTGTGATGGTATTCATCGCAGTGAACTGTGTCGACATTGCCATCCCCAAGACAAACAGCGGCAATATCATCATCCACGGCGACATGCCCGGTGATTGCAGCGCAAATAGCGCAATCAGCACTCCGATAATAACCGTAATTCCTACCAATACAGTCCTATAACCCAGTGAACGTAATACTTGAGTAACGGCAGATTTTGCCATCATTGAACCAATGGCGGTTGGGGCCATCATACAACCGGCAATAATGGCTGAGTATCCGAACCCGACTTGTAACATCAGTGGCATCAGAAAAGGCACACACCCGGTACCTAAACGGGAGGCCACGTTACCGGCAATCCCAACCGAGAATGTTCGGTTTTTAAATAGCGGCAAACCAATCAATGGATTTGGATGACCTTTGGCGTGGAATATATAGAAGAGCAACATCAATAAACCACTCAGTAACACCGTGACTGGCAGATAGCTGGCGATATCCGGTCGGCCCATTATCTCCAGACTTACGGATATCAGGACCAAACTGCTACCAAATAGCAGGAAACCGATAATATCAAAGGCACGTTTAGGCATGGTGAAGTCCGGCATATATTTACGGGCATAAAAGATGCCCAGTAAGCCGATAGGAATATTAAGGATAAAGATCCAATGCCAAGTGGTATAGGTCACCAGTAATCCACCTAATAGTGGCCCCATCACCGGGCCGACTAACCCTGGGATAGTGACAAAATTCAGAACCGGCAATAACTCACTGCGTGGGTAAGCCCTGATCAGCGCAAGCCGGGCCACAGGCATCATCATTGCGCCACCCACCCCTTGAATAACCCGGGAGGCCACCAGAAAAGCCAATGAATCTGAAAGTGCGCACAGTAATGACCCTAGCGTAAATAGAGATACAGCCAGAATGAATACCCGTCGGGTACCAAAACGGTCCGCCAGCCAGCCACTCACTGGAATCAACATCGCGACCGTCAGGGTATAGCTGATAATTGCTGACTGCATGGTCAGTGGTGAGCGGTTAAGGCTTTCAGCAATTGATGGGAGTGCCGTATTCAGTATGGTGGCATCCAAAGCCTGCATAAAGAAAGCCATGGCAGCTAGCCAAGGAAGGCCCGCCATACTGCGTGCAGATTTTATCATTGTTCGTCCTGATTATAGGGGTGAGTGTGAGCACCTTCTTTATATATAGAGAGATAGAACAGCTAGCCGTTAATTTTTATCTGTTAATAATACCTGACATGCCAGCAAGGCTCCCTGACTGTCACCTGCCAAAATTGTATCAACAATATCCTGATGGTATTGCAGCTTAATCACTTCATCGCCGGTAATGGCGCGGAAATAGCTGTGATAAACCGAACTGAACAAATTGGCGAAAGAGGTCAAAAACGGGTTACCACTGGCTTCATATATTAACTGATGAAATTGAGCATCCACTTGAATCCATTTTTCACGATTAAAGTGAGTATCTAACGCACGCATCTCTGCAATCAGTGATGCTAACAATGCTCGCTGTTGCTCATTGGCATTAATGGCTGCCAATGAACAGGCTTGAGGCTCAAGTGAGGTTCTTAATATAAGGAAGTGTTGCATCACTTGATCGAAATTCTCTCTGTTCAGCCACCAAGTGAGTAACTCCTGATCGAGGTAGTTCCAATTTGTTTGTGGCATCACTCGGGTACCAATGCGTGGGCGGGGTAATAACATCCCTTTTGCTGCCAGCATCTTTACTGCTTCACGAACGGCAGTACGACTAACACCAAATTGCTCCCCCAACTCTATCTCACCAGGCAGTATGCTGCCGGCTGCATATTCTCCGGCGAGAATTCGCTGGCCAATCTTCTCAGCCAACAGGTAAGAGAGATTTCGCTGGGCGGCCTGTTGTTGGGTATTTAGTTGCATGGTGATTTGTCCTATCTGTCTTCTTATATATCTATTTTACTCTACTGTTTAACACTGGTAGTGAATGTTTAGCTTAATAATTGTTTAAACATTGGTCTTTTAGCCTATTTTTGCTGAAATAAAACGCGGTTGAAAAGTTTTTTCAAATTAGGGGTTGCAGGCTGTCAGGAACTCCCTATAATGCGCCTCCA
>NZ_JAZGQA010000097.1:0-16908 GCF_048593855.1 Yersinia sp. 2542 StPb PI | reverse complement strand
GATTATTCTTAGTCCTGTCGGGGTGAAAAATAACCATGAAATCCAGCCTTAAATTTCCAGCCGGAAGGCATTACCCGATAAGAATCCAAGAGTGACGCTACGTTAGCGTTGATGTGAACGAAGTGAGATTGGTAAGGGGAAGGGTAATGACACAACAGTTAGTTGGCACGGAGTTAGTTTTTACGCAGCATTTTAATGCTGCTGAGCGGCAAGTTTTGCCAGATGAGGCCATTGAATTTTTGACCGAATTGGTGGTGAAATTCGCTGAGCCGAGGAACAAACTCCTTGCTGCACGGGCATCGTGGCAACAGACCATTGATCAGGGCGCTTTACCTGATTTTATTTCGGAAACCAATTCCATTCGTGATGGTGACTGGAAGATTCAAGGTATTCCTACAGACTTACGTGACCGCAGAGTGGAAATCACCGGGCCGGTTGAGCGCAAGATGGTGATTAATGCCCTCAATGCTAATGTGAAAGTCTTTATGGCCGATTTTGAAGATTCATTAGCACCGAGCTGGGATAAGGTTATCGAGGGTCAAATTAATCTGCACGATGCGGTAAAAGGCACAATTTCTTATGCAAATGAATCTGGCAAAATTTATCAGTTAAAACCTAATCCTGCGGTATTGATTGCTCGGGTTCGTGGCCTGCACTTGCCAGAGAAGCATGTTAAATGGCAAGAGGAAGCTATCCCCGGAGGCTTATTCGATTTCGCGTTGTATTTCTACCATAACTATAAGCAATTACTGGCCAACGGTAGCGGCCCTTATTTCTATTTACCAAAAATGCAATCCTATCAGGAAGCTGCCTGGTGGAGTGATGTTTTCAGCTTTACTGAGCAACGTTTTGATTTGCCACAAGGCACCATCAAAGCCACGGTGTTAATTGAAACATTACCCGCTGTATTCCAGATGGACGAGATCCTCTACCACCTGCGCCATCATATTGTTGCTCTCAATTGTGGCCGTTGGGACTATATCTTTAGTTATATCAAAACGCTGAAGAATCACAGTGATCGTGTATTACCGGATCGTCAGTCAGTGACGATGACGAAACCTTTCCTCAGTGCCTACTCTCGCCTGCTGATCAAGACATGTCATAAGCGTGGTGCGTTGGCGATGGGCGGCATGGCGGCCTTTATCCCGAATAAAGATGCAGAAAAGAATGCTCTGGTACTGGATAAAGTTCGTGCTGACAAAGAGTTGGAAGCCAGCAATGGCCATGACGGTACTTGGGTTGCGCATCCTGGGTTGGCAGATACCGTGATAGAGGTCTTCAACCGTGTATTAGGTTCACGGCCAAATCAGTTAGAGATCACGCGTGAGCAGGATAAGCCAATTACGGCTGCTGAGTTATTGGAGCCTTGCACTGGCGATCGTACTGAAGAAGGGATGCGAGCCAATATTCGGGTGGCAGTGCAATATATTGAGGCATGGATCTCTGGCAATGGGTGCGTACCAATTTATGGCCTGATGGAAGATGCCGCAACAGCAGAGATTTCGCGTACTTCTATTTGGCAATGGATCCATCACCAGAAAAGCTTGAGTAATGGCCAGACGGTGACCAAAGAGCTGTTCCGCAGCATGTTGAGTGAAGAAATGCAGGTAGTGAAGCTTGAGCTTGGCGCAGAGCGCTTTGATGGCGGGCGGTTTGAAGAAGCCGCGCGTCTGATGGAGCGAATTACAACACAAGATGAGCTTATCGACTTCCTGACGCTACCAGGCTATGCATTACTAGCCTAAAACACCCTTCGTACTTGAAGTTGCAGCGGTGTTAGCTACGTTCGCTCACCCGAATCACTTACTTGTGTAAGCTCATCGGGATTCGTTCGCTTGCTGCCTAGCTGCAACTCCAATTACTTTGGATATGACACTCTATTAACCCTACAAGATTGAATAATAAGGAATATCACCATGACTACCTCTCGTACTCAACAAATTCAGCAGTTGGAACAGGAATGGACATCGCCGCGCTGGAAAGGTATCACCCGACCATATAGCGCAGAAGAGGTGATTAAACTGCGCGGTTCAGTGAATCCTGAATGTACGCTGGCGCAGCACGGAGCACACAAACTGTGGGAATTACTGCATGGTGGCGCGCGCAAAGGGTATATCAACTGTCTCGGCGCGTTAACCGGTGGTCAGGCTCTGCAACAAGCGAAAGCCGGTGTTGAGGCAATTTATCTGTCGGGCTGGCAGGTTGCCGCCGATGCGAATACCGCCTCTAGCATGTATCCCGATCAGTCGTTATACCCAGTCGACTCCGTCCCTGCGGTGGTTAAAAGAATTAATAATAGCTTCCGCCGCGCGGATCAGATTCAGTGGTCGAATAATATTGAACCGGGTAGCAAAGGGTATACCGACTATTTCCTGCCGATTGTGGCTGATGCTGAAGCCGGTTTTGGTGGTGTGCTGAATGCTTTTGAATTGATGAAAGCCATGATTGAAGCTGGCGCGGCGGGGGTGCATTTTGAAGACCAACTGGCTGCGGTGAAGAAATGTGGTCATATGGGCGGTAAGGTGTTGGTGCCGACTCAAGAAGCGATTCAAAAATTGGTTGCTGCCCGTTTAGCCGCCGATGTTCTGGGTGTGCCAACCTTGTTGATTGCCCGTACTGATGCTGATGCGGCTGATTTACTGACTTCTGATTGCGATCCATATGACAGTGAATTCGTGACCGGCGAGCGCACAGCCGAAGGCTTCTTCCGCACACATGCCGGTATTGAGCAAGCGATCAGCCGTGGCCTGGCCTATGCCCCTTATGCTGATTTGGTCTGGTGTGAAACCTCTACACCGGACCTGGAACTGGCTAAACGCTTCGCGCAGGCGATTCATGCGAAATTCCCTGGTAAATTATTGGCTTATAACTGCTCGCCATCATTTAACTGGAAAAAGAATCTGACCGACCAGCAGATTGCCAGCTTCCAGGATGATCTGTCGGCGATGGGTTACAAATACCAGTTTATTACCCTGGCAGGCATCCACAGCATGTGGTTCAACATGTTTGATTTAGCCCATGCTTATGCGCAGGGCGAGGGTATGAAGCACTATGTTGAGAAAGTGCAGCAGCCAGAATTTGCATCAGTTGAGCGCGGTTATACCTTTGCATCCCATCAGCAAGAAGTGGGTACGGGCTACTTCGATAAAGTCACCAATATCATTCAGGGTGGCGAATCATCGGTGACGGCATTGACTGGCTCGACGGAAGAACAGCAATTCTAAATGCGGTTTGATTGAACGCGTGTCTTTCAGGAGCCTGCATATGCAGGCTCTGTTCCGTATGGCGGGGGTGAGTATGGCGGTAAAACTGGAACGATTAATCGCTCAGACAATCTTGCAGGGCTTCGATGCACAATATGGTCGCTTTCTAGAGGTCACTGCCAGCGCTCAGCACCGTTTTGAGCAGGCGGACTGGCATGCCGTTCAGCAGGCGATGAAGAAGCGTATTCACCTCTATGACCACCATGTCGGTCTGGTGGTTGAGCAACTAAAGCACATCACCGATCAGCGCTGTTTTGATGCAGAATTTCTGGCACGGGTAAAAGAGATCTACACCGAGTTGTTGCCGGATTACCCGCGTTTTGAAATTGCGGAGAGTTTTTTTAATTCTGTTTACTGTCGGTTGTTTAAGCACCGTGATTTAACGCCGGATAAGCTGTTTGTTTTCAGCTCGCAACCGGAGCGGCGCTTTCGTGAGATCCCGCGCCCGTTAGCGCGCGATTTTTCCCCAAAAGGGGATCTGAGTGGCATGTTGCAGATGGTTCTTAGTGATTTGCCGCTGCGTTTGCCGTGGGAAGATCTGCCGCGTGATATCGGCTATATCACAGAGGCTCTTCGGCAAGCATTCCCTGATGAGCAACTGATAGGCGCACGTTTTCAAATCGCTAATGAACTGTTTTATCGCAATAAAGCGGCTTGGTTAGTCGGTAAATTGCGTTTGGCTGAGGGGGTTTATCCCTTCCTGCTCCCCATCCATCACAATGAATCTGGCGCCCTATTTATTGATACTTGCCTCACCGGTAAAGCGGAGGCCAGCATTGTGTTCGGTTTTGCTCGCTCTTACTTTATGGTCTATGCCCCGCTGCCAGCGGCAATGGTGGAATGGCTACGGGAAATATTACCGGGTAAATCGACAGCTGAGCTGTATATGGCAATTGGATGCCAGAAACACGGCAAAACTGAAAGTTATCGTGAATACCTCACCTTTGTTCATCAATCCAGTGAACAGTTTATTATCGCCCCAGGGGTTAAAGGCATGGTGATGCTGGTGTTTACCCTACCGTCATTTGATCGGGTATTTAAGGTAATTAAGGATCAGTTTGCGCCGCAAAAAGAGGTCAGCCAGGCACGAGTTTTAGAGTGCTATCAACTGGTTAAAGAGCATGACCGCGTCGGGCGCATGGCGGATACTCAAGAGTATGAGAATTTTGTTATTGATAAGCAGCGGATAAGCCCAGAGTTACTGGCCGAACTACAACGGGAAGTGCCGGAAAAGTTAGAAGATTTAGGCGACCAAATCATTATTAAGCATCTCTATATGGAACGGCGGATGACGCCATTGAACCTTTATATGGAGCAGGCCAATGATCAGCAACTAAAGGATGCTATCGAGGAGTATGGTAATGCCATTAAGCAGTTGGCTGCGGCAAATATCTTCCCCGGTGATATGTTATTTAAGAACTTTGGTGTGACCCGCCATGGTCGCGTGGTGTTCTACGATTACGATGAAATTTGCTATATGACAGAGGTTAATTTCCGCGATATTCCGCCAGCGCGCTACCCGGAAGATGAGATGGCTAGCGAGCCGTGGTATAGCGTATCGCCCAATGATGTATTCCCTGAAGAGTTTCGTCATTTCTTATGCACTGATCTGAAAATACGGCATTTTTTTGAGGAGATGCACAGCGACCTGTTTCACGCCAGCTATTGGCGTGGGTTGCAGCAGCGTATTAAGGACGGGCATGTGGAGGATGTTTTTGCCTATCGCCGGAAGCAGCGTTTCTCCCAGCGGGCTTTAAATTAACGGCTACTGCGCGTTGTCATTTTAGGATTGGGCAGTGCTCAAAATCCTCACGTACTTCGTGTACGCTCCGGTTTTTCCGCGCTGGCTGCACCTAAACTGACTTAGCTCGCTACGCCTTGATCGGGAATGTAAAGAAACACTGTTGTGAGTAATTAGTTCTCGATTCAGAGAGGTGAGGGCAGGCAGAAGAGTAAAGCGTCCGCGCCAGGACGGCGCGGCTCGAGCCTACAGGGAAGTATTTACGGCGTCTTTACGATCTGCTTGTTCTCACCGAACGACAAAGTTTTAACTAATTAACTCCGATTCCCGCCGCCGTATGATTGAGTTATTTCTTTCGCAGCATGAATAACCAGTGCGCCAAGTTCGGTGACGCGGTCGTCGGTAATGCGTGATACCGGGCCGGAGATAGAGATTGCGGCAAAGGCTTCATGGTGTTCATCGAACAGACAGGCGGCGATACAACGCAAGCCGAGGGCATGTTCTTCATCATCAAATGAATAACCTTGCTTGCGAGTCAGTGCCAGATTCTCTTTCAGGCTGGCTGGATTGGTACGGGTATGTTGGGTATATGCGTGCAGCCCTTTCTTATGTAACAACTGCACTAATTGATCATCTGTCAGAGTAGAGAGAAAGGCTTTACCCGCACCGGAAGCATGCATCGGCAGTTTGCCACCAATGGGGGCTGACATGCGCATTAGCGCAGTACATTGTACTTGATCGATAATAATGGCCTGATAGTCGCTATGGTCGAGCACCGCCAGGTTGACGGTTTCGCCTGATTCATCCATCAAACGGCGTAGCATCGGATGCACCATGGCCAGCAAATTGCGGCTTTGCAGGAAGCTACTGCCAACAATAAAGGCGTGAGCCCCCATGGTCCAAAGCCCTAAATCCCCCACCTGACGGACAAAACCTTGCTGTTGCATGGTTGTCAGCAGGCGATGAGTGGTAGAATTCGGCAATCCCGCCTGTTGTGCTAAATCCGTCAGGGCGACACTGCCTTGTGATTCGGAAATATATTCCAGTAATTTAAGCCCGCGCGTTAATGACTGAACCTGACCGGTTGCAGCAGGGGTGGTTTGTGCAGCTGCCTTGGGTTTTTTCCCCCGTTTAATCGCAATCGGTAACGCCATAAATCCACCTCTCATCTATTTTTATGGAATTCATTTTCGTTTTTCAATTATGCATGCAAACGATAGAAAACGCTCATCCGATGAGTCGGTTTCTCTACCTGAAAAAGTCTCAACTGCTAGCGGACTCATTACATTGATAACTTGTGCTAGGATGACAGATGAATTTTTCAGCATGTCTGATACAAATAAACAACCAAGATACGTCAGATAATGGCAAGGCAACAGGGTAAAGAGGCGACAGACAGTGGTGGACACAGTATTAAACAATAAGGTTAAGCAATTGCATCGGCAACTGGCACAACGGATCTTGGTGCTGGACGGTGGTATGGGCACGATGATCCAGAGCTATCGGCTGGAAGAGGCTGATTATCGTGGAGCGCGCTTTGCTGATTGGCCAAGTGATCTGAAAGGTAACAACGACTTATTGGTGCTATCTAAACCGGAAGTCATTATCGCCATTCACAATGCCTACCTTGAAGCGGGCGCTGATATTCTCGAAACCAATACATTTAACTCCACCACCATTGCGATGGCGGATTATCAGATGGAGTCGCTGTCAGCCGAAATTAACTATGAAGCTGCTCGGTTGGCTCGGATTTGCGCTGATGAATGGACCGCCCGTACCCCAGAGAAGCCGCGCTATGTTGCCGGGGTTCTTGGCCCGACCAACCGTACCGCGTCTATCTCGCCTAAAGTTAATGATCCGGCGTTCCGTAATGTCAGTTTTGATCAGTTGGTTGAGGCTTATCGGGAATCTACCCGTGCCTTGATTGAAGGTGGTGTTGATCTGATTATGATCGAGACGGTCTTCGATACCCTTAATGCGAAAGCGGCTACCTTTGCTGTTGAGTCTGAATTTGAAGCCATGGGTGTGCTGTTGCCGGTGATGATTTCCGGCACCATTACTGATGCCTCGGGCCGGACATTATCAGGCCAAACCACGGAAGCTTTTTATAACTCGCTGCGCCACGTTAAACCGCTCTCTTTTGGCCTGAACTGCGCGTTGGGGCCGGATGAATTACGTCAATATGTGGCGGAGTTATCCCGTATCTCTGAATATTATGTCAGTGCGCACCCGAATGCCGGTTTGCCTAATGCTTTTGGTGAATACGATTTGGAAGCCAAAGAGATGGCCGAGCAGATTGGTGAGTGGGCGCGGGCTGGATTTTTGAATATTGTCGGTGGTTGTTGTGGTACCACACCACGGCATATTGCGGCGATGGTTAAAGCCGTCGCTGGCGTCCCTCCGCGCCGGTTGCCGGATATTGCAGTGGCTTGCCGTCTGGCTGGTCTGGAACCGCTGACTATCGATGCCAACTCGCTATTTGTTAACGTCGGCGAGCGCACCAACGTCACCGGTTCGGCTCGTTTTAAGCGGCTGATAAAAGAAGATAAATATGATGAAGCGCTGGATGTAGCCCGCCAACAGGTTGAAAGCGGCGCGCAGATCATCGATATCAATATGGATGAGGGTATGTTGGACGCAGAAGCCGCGATGGTGCGCTTCCTCAACCTGATTGCCGGTGAGCCAGATATCGCCCGGGTGCCAATCATGATCGACTCCTCTAAGTGGGATGTGATCGAAAAAGGCCTGAAATGTATTCAAGGCAAAGGAATTGTTAACTCTATTTCGATGAAAGAGGGCGAAGCTGCCTTTATCCATCACGCTAAGCTGGTGCGCCGTTATGGTGCGGCCATGGTGGTGATGGCATTTGATGAAACCGGGCAGGCGGATACCCGTGCGCGTAAAATCGAAATCTGCCGCCGCGCTTATAAGATATTGACCGAAACTGTCGGCTTCCCGCCGGAAGACATCATCTTCGATCCCAATATTTTCGCCGTCGCCACCGGGATTGAAGAGCATAACAACTATGCGGTCGACTTTATTGAGGCATGCGCCGATATCAAAGCCGAACTCCCTCATGCCATGATTTCAGGTGGTGTCTCCAACGTCTCCTTCTCATTCCGCGGTAATGATCCGGTGCGTGAGGCGATCCATGCTGTTTTCCTCTATTACGCTATCCGTAATGGCATGGATATGGGGATCGTCAATGCTGGCCAACTGGCTATCTATGATGATCTGTCGGATGAGCTACGTGATGCGGTGGAAGATGTGATCCTTAATCGCCGTAGCGACAGCACTGAGCGGTTGTTGGATCTGGCCGAAAAATATCGCAGCAGCAAAAGTGGTGAAGTGGCGATTCAACAAGCGGAGTGGCGTGGCTGGGATGTAAAAAAACGGCTGGAATATTCACTGGTTAAAGGCATCACTGAGTTCATCGAGCTGGATACCGAAGAAGCCCGTCAGCAGGCTGAGCGGCCAATCGAGGTTATCGAAGGGCCATTGATGGCCGGGATGAATGTGGTTGGTGACCTGTTCGGTGAAGGGAAAATGTTCCTGCCACAAGTGGTAAAATCTGCCCGAGTGATGAAACAGGCAGTAGCCTATCTCGAACCTTATATTGAAGCCAGTAAGCAGAAAGGCACTACCGCGGGCAAAATCCTGCTGGCAACGGTTAAAGGTGATGTGCACGATATCGGCAAAAACATTGTGGGTGTGGTTTTACAGTGTAATAACTATGAGATTATCGATCTGGGTGTGATGGTGCCGACCGAAAAAATCCTGCGCACGGCGCGGGAGGAAAAGGTCGATATTATCGGCTTGTCCGGCCTGATAACCCCGTCGCTGGATGAAATGGTTAACGTTGCCAAAGAGATGGAGCGACAGGGTTTCACCTTGCCGTTATTGATTGGCGGCGCGACCACCTCGAAAGCCCATACCGCGGTTAAAATCGAACAGAACTACAGTGGTTCCACCACTTACGTCTCCAATGCCTCACGCAGCGTTGGCGTGGTCTCAGCGTTGTTATCTGACACACAGCGTGATGATTTCGTAGCAAAAACGCGCAAAGAATATGAAACCGTCCGTATTCAGCATGCGCGTAAAAAACCGCGGACCCCGCCGGTCAGTTTACAGGTCGCGCGGGATAACCAAACCGTAATCGATTGGGAAAATTATACGCCGCCAGTCGCCCATAAATTAGGTGTGCAGCCTGTCGAGGCCAGTATCGAAACTCTGCGCAATTACATCGACTGGACGCCATTCTTTATGACCTGGTCGCTGGCGGGTAAATACCCACGTATTTTGGAAGATGAGGTGGTCGGCGAAGAGGCCAAACGCCTATTTGCCGATGCCAATGAACTGCTGGATAAATTGTCGGCAGAAAACTTGCTGCATCCGAAAGGCGTGGTGGGGATATTCCCGGCTAACAGCGTCGGCGATGATATTGAAATTTATCGCGATGAGCGGCGTGAGGATGTGCTGGTGGTCAGTCATCATCTGCGCCAACAAACCGAGAAGACCGACTTCCCGAACTATTGCCTGGCTGATTATGTCGCACCTAAATCTAGTGGCAAAACTGATTACTACGGAGCATTTGCTGTCACCGGTGGCTTGGAAGAAGATGCCTTGGCCGAGGCTTATGATGCTCAGCATGATGATTACAATAAAATCATGATTAAGGCCTTGTCAGACCGTCTGGCAGAAGCTTTTGCAGAATATCTGCATGAGCGGGTACGTAAGGTATATTGGGGCTTTGCACCGAATGAAAACCTGAGCAACGAAGAATTGGTGCGCGAGAACTATCAAGGGATTCGCCCAGCACCGGGCTATCCGGCTTGCCCTGAACATACTGAAAAAGGCCAAATCTGGCAGTTGCTGGATGTAGAAACTCACACTGGCATGAAGTTGACCGAATCCTACGCCATGTGGCCGGGTGCCTCGGTATCAGGCTGGTATTTCAGCCATCCAGACAGCAAATACTTTGCAGTGGCACAGATTCAGCGTGATCAGGTGGAAGATTACGCTGCCCGTAAGGGGATGCCGATAGCGGAGGTCGAGCGCTGGTTAGCCCCGAACTTGGGTTATGATGCGGACTGATATTTAAGTCAGTTGTTCAGTAAAATGAAAGGAGATAGCCGCGATGACTATCTCCTTTTTTAATGCCCTTTAACCCAGTGGTTTGCGTGCTTTAGCCTCGCGTCACACCTGCTACGGCATTTTTCTGTTCGGAGCCACCATGAGCGCCGAGCAGCGGTGTTTTGCCTTCCATCATCTCACCAATGCCACTACCAATTATCTCGGTAACTTTAGACGATGCATTTACTCTCGCCCCGCCCTGGGTGTGTTTACCGTTGATATCCTGTAATTCCAGACCATTGGTTTGTAAGTTTACATCGCTGTCTCTATTGGATATTTTGCCACCAATAAGTTCAGTTTTACCCGTTACGTTCAAATTAACTGACTGTGTGCCGCTAATGGCTGACTGTTCTTCAACCGCTTTATTTTCAACGACTTCCACTTCAACTTTAGCTTTGCCGTTGCCACCTTTGACTTGTTCATCCTGAACATTACTTTTGATTTTTTTGCCTGCTGCTTTGGCCCCTTTCTGCCACCATTTGTCTTTGGTTTCTACTTCTTCCTTAGACTCGGTCAAGGTGGCTTCACTGCCTTTTTTAGTGTAGCTAACAGGCTGGACATTATCTTCTTTCTTGCTATCAAAGCGGCTTGAGATTTGGTCATACTGCTTTTTGACTTTATCGAATAACTTATTAGATTTAGTGGTCAGGGTTTTTTTCACTTTATCCGAGCCGATTGGCGTCGCATCGGCTACCTGATTAATCATGCTGTCTTGTTTCTCGTTACTGTGATTGAAACTCAAGCCGGTGTTGACGTTGACCTCCTGTCGGACATCTTCACGGCTTTGCACTTTCAAGTTACCGCCGATAGTGCCAGTAATATCATTAGCTTTGAGCATAGCACCCGCCAGAGCCGTGTTTTTGGCACTATTCAGGGCGATATTATTGCTATTGATATGGGTGTTTTGCTGTATGACAGTATCTAACTGTTTAACACCAACATCCAATTCAGCACTGATATTATGAAGTTTTCCGCTGCTTTGTTTATCAACAACACCTTTGTCATCTTTATTGAAAGAGCTGTTTTGATTACCATTGGCTCCGACAGTAAAGTTCCAGTTATCCCTATGCTCTTTGTCTTGGGCCGACTCCAGCAAGATACCGCCATTATCAGCCGTTAGTGTGGTTTTTTGGCTGGTAATATTGGTATTTTGCATATGGATGGCTTGGTTATCGTGACTGCCCGCTTTAACCGTTACCATACCATTACTATTGATAATGGTGCCCTGATGCTTGAGTGCTGATTCATCTTTGTCAGCAACTTTGACTTCAGCTCCCGCACTGATTCCTTTGTTATTTTTATCTGTCCCAGAACTTTGACTGATACCGGCGTTGGCGCTGGCTGACCAGGTGATATCCTGTTTGGATCCTTGTGATTGTGCGGCCAGCACATCAACTTTGCCGCCAGCTATCAACTGAACATCACCCGTTGCTTTGTCTTTACTGCCAAATGCTGTGCCTGTCAGGGTTAAGTCTTTCCCTGCATTCAGTTCAACACCTTGCTGACCTTGTAATTGGCTGACCTGAGCAACTGAGGTGCTGCTTTGCCCCTTACTGTTGCCACCACCTAAACCAGCACCAAAGTTTTTACTGCCGACGTTAGTGCCAAGATTAGCTTTAGCGTTAGCCTCAACATTATTATGGCTTTCGCTAGTATGGTTGGTGACCTGATCAAAACGAATATCTCCGCCCGCATTAACTGCGATTTTGCCATCCCCTGCATTCATATTGGTGCCTTGATAGGTCGCATCTTGTTTCACGTTGATATTGATGCCATTGGCGGCGTTCATACTACCAACTTGCGCGATATCACCTTTGACATGCTGATCTTTCGAGCCGCCTTTACCTTTGCCATCCAGAGTAATATCTTTTCCGGTAGAGGTGTAAACGCGAATACCCGCCTCGCCAGAGGTTTCGGTAACATGTCGGTCAGAACGATTAACGGCGGCTTCTGAGGTATGGCTCGCAGCATCCAGAGTAATGCCACCTTTATCGGCTTGATATTTTGTCCCCTGATCTTTAACTTCTCCTGCGGCATTGAGCGCGATGTTACCGCCTTTAATTGATGTCACCACCGATTGGCTACTATTGAGGTTGGTTTCTTTAGTTCCGCCTTTAGCATAGAGGTCTAACCCGGCATTGGGACCACCCACTTCGCCGACTGACTCAATCATGCCTCCCAAATCAAGCTCTTGTGCTTTATTGACTACCCCTTCAATTGGGCGGGTGACTTCGCCATAAGCAATATTAGCCTCATAACCGACATCAACCTTGGTAGTTTTGGTATGTGTTTTTTCACTGTTCTCGGCGGCCAGATTGTGGATATTATTGCCCTGAGCCTGATAAGCACCGCCGACGTTATGGTCTGTTCCCTGATTGGTGACATCTTTTGTTGCGGTGATATTCAGATTACCCGCCACCTGTGAACCCGAGACCACGGCGGTTGATTTATCACTGCTGGTTTGGGTATCCTCGTAGCCTACGTTTACACCACTGCCGGCTTTATCCATGCCACCGGTGTAGTGGAAATCAACTCCAACACTTTCTTTGGTTTTGTTGCTGGAGAGGCTGTCTTGTGCCGCGACAAACGAGACGTTTTCGCCTTTAATTTCTGCATCACCAGTGGTAGCCGTGATTTTCGAACCCGTGAAAGTGACGTCTTTTTGGGCATCCAGTTTGATGCTGCTACCTTCAAGTGCTGCGCCGTGGTTTTTGATACTGTCAGTTTTTTCGCTCTCACTGGTGTGGTTCAGTTTTAAACCTGCCTGATACTGATTTTTACCATCATCACTGGTGAAACCTGAAATAGTCAGCTTGCTTTTTTGCTCATCTATTTTCTGTTGGGTTTGTGCGGCTTTAACATTGACTTCACCTAGCGTTTCAATACCCAGCTCACCGGCGCTTTTTACCAGGCTGCCAATAACATCAACATTATCTTTACTGATTATTTTTAGATTGGCGTCTGACGCTAATTCACCACCGATAACTGTTTCATCACTATTATTGGCTTTATGAGAGCTGCCGGTGATATTAAAAGCGACCCCAGTACGTTCATCTATTTTTGTGGTAGTGGTACTGATAGCATTGTCAATTTTAATACCACCTTCGCTGGCCTGCACATAACCATCCTGTGTTCCTTTAACCTGGCTACCGGTAATGGAAACACCTTTATTGCCGATAACCAAAATTTTTCCATCAGCCGTTATTTCAGAACGATGGATGGTTTCTGCATTTTTATTGTTATTATTGTGATCAATACCACCCAGACCTAAGTTTTGTTCATTCTTGCCGTTAGTTAACGTAATATCTTTGGTCTTTTTTACACCAATATTGACTTCATTGGCATTGATTAATAAATTACCGCCAGCAGAGGCCTTAACACCATTGCCGGTAATTTTTCCTTCTGCCGTTAAACCCAAATTCCCGTCGGCTTGTAGCGTGGTTTTATTGAGTGTTTGAGTATTTTCTTTATTGTCCCAAGATTTATCCTCTCTCATTTGCACATAGTTATGGCCTTTTCCATATTTTGAACTTTGTTCAATCTGGCCTTTGAGTTGTAAATCTTTTTCCGCTTTGACTGAAAGATTATCGCCTGCCCTTACAGAAGAACTTGATAATTTTATATCCCCTTTGGTTGATTTAAGAAAGATGTTATTCTCCGCAATGATAGTGGTTCCAATAACTGTTTGTTGTTGGTTTTTATTATCTTCAGATTTGCTCCAGTTATGTAGCCCCCACCCACCCTTTTCTGAATAGCCATTGGCCTGTGTATTAGTGAGTTTCTCTGAATCCAGTTGAATATCCCCACCTTGAATAGTGATGTTTTTACCATCAATGATGGCCGCACTAAGATGGTTTTTTTTCTTGGCAATAATCGAAATGTTCGAGCCTTTTATTTTGGTGCGTTTGAGTGTTTGTGTGGTAGAGCCGCCAGCGGAAGATTCAATAATATCGCCTGAGGTAAAAATATCACCGGCGGTGACTGTTATATCATTACCGCTTAAGTTGGCGGGGGTCGGGTTATAATTCAAGTTTGGATCGGAATCAACATCAAGATTCAATCTTCCCGGTGTTGAAATTTCTATCGAGTCACGGGCAGAATACCCACTTGACATATTTACCCCATTACCTTCTGCGGTATTAACTATTCTGATTCTACCAGCCACCATACCGCCAAATATTTTACTGTCGTACGCTGAACCAACATATTTTTGTGATGCGAGTATTTCTCCATCAGTACCCACTTTGTTTTGGCCGAGAATGATATTAATGCCTTCTCTGGAGTCTACAGCTCCCAGCATATTAATACGTGGCGCAATTAAGTCTATTGGCCCAAGTGCTGAAGTATAACCACCTGTTATGTCTAACAAGTTTGTATTGTTGCGGGTGTCAAAGCCTTGTAATTTACCTTGGTCTACTAGTGGGTTACCGACTACCAGTGAGTTTCGGGTAGTATTAATAAAACCGCAGCCATCACAGGTAATTCCATTAGGGTTAGCCAGAATATAGTCAGCAGCCATACCAAAGACTTCCTGCTTGCCTAATAATAATGAAGGATTACGGCTGATAACCTCATTCAGAATAATACTTGCCGCTTGACCATTTAAGTTCTGGTTAGCAGATAATTGTCCGGCAAGTTGTGACTGTCCGGCATTGAGGGAGTTATTAAATACAGCGCCTGCTTTGTTAACGTTAAATTCATTATATTGGTTATGGGACAAACCGGAGGCCGAAGGTTTTACAATATCGACCACCGTAGCGCCATTGACTGAATTAATAGCTGGATTATGAGCAGGATCGCCCGCGCCGACAATACCTGCGGCATAACAGGTAGCGACTGATACTGAAATAATCGCGACTGCCGCCGCCAGCTTTCCTGCCGGGGAGAGCTTGAACTTATTTTGTTTCATTTTTACTTCTCCATTTTTGTCATATTGCTTGGTGTTGATAAAAATTGGCTTGCGCTGGCAGCGGATTAATTAAAAGGAATAAGAGAAGCGCGCCAGAATCTGAGTAGGGTCTTTATTCTCTGTTTTACCGGACAATAAGTGTCCACGGCTGGCTTCAATATCCAGTTTGATATCGCGATAGCTGACGTTGATGCCGGCACTTAAACCCATAGCACTGCTCCAGCCCTGAGGGTTTTGCTGAATACGGCCTACATCTGCTCCTAGCCGCGGGGTTAGGGTGGTATTGCCGAGGGTAAAGTTGCGCGATAAGGTGTTCTGGAGATACCAACCTCTATCCGCCGATAAGGTATTGCGACTAAAGCCGCGAACAGCATTGCTGTCGGTGACGCTCAACCATTCAACGCCTGGCAGACGGTCACGGGTGTATTGGCCATAGAACTGATTGCTAAACAGGTAGAAATCATCAAACAGTTTGAAATATTGATTGGAAGTCACAGCGGCTTTAGCTTTGGTGAATTGGCTGTCCTGATAATTGGCGGTCAAATTCTGAACAGCACCTAACCATGATAATCCCTGCTCGAGGCTGACATTCACATTGAATATGCCAGTGGGCATAATGTGCAGATGATTAATACCTAATTCTAATACTGTCAGTGTTGGGCTGCTGACGGCGATTTTCTGTTCGTTAAAGTAGTTTTCTGCCTGTTTATAGGTTAGTTGTGCACTTAAGCCATTAATTTGGTCTTGGTCGCGATAGAAAACATAATCGGTACGCAAACCATGCTGCTGGGTTTTACCCTGTAGCTCGATGGTATTAAATTGTAATTGCACCGGATAAAGGTATTCGGAATAACTGCCAAAGCCACTGAAGGTTAATGCACCATAAGGCACGGAATAAAACAGTGAATAGGCGCGGCTATGGTTTTTCTGTGGGTTATCGGTGGTACTGCTGATATTTAAGCTGAGAGAATCTGATAACCCTAGGGGGTTATCGAAAGAAAATGCATTACGACTTAACCATTTACCGGTGCTTTTGTTGCCATAATTATCGAGTGATGTTGTCAGATGCCAGGGTTTTGACCGGATATTACTCAACCTGAGAATTGAACCGCCCGGCTCTGTTCCCGGTAAAATATCGACGGTTATTTTATTGGAGGGTAAACGGTTAGCTTGATCGAGTCCTTGGTCAAGTTGTTTAATATTTAATGGTTCCCCGACCATATTGGAGAAAACAGTTTTACCGTTTAATTCTGGGTCAACACTTTCAATGCTCTCAATAAAACCTTCGGTTACATCGAAACCCAATTCGCCCTCTTCATCGGTAGGAATAAACTGGACGCGGGCGGTAATATAACCTTTGTTAAGATAAAGCTGAGTGAGTTCACGAGCCAACAGATTGACATTTTCGCTACCAATACATTGTTCCGGTATTGGGCTTAAGGTCTCTAAATCTGCTTCAGTCAATAAGGTAATACCCTGGATATAGACGCCGCTAATGGGGAGGCATTGCGCACTATCATCTAATTCAGGTGCACTATTTTCGGGCGTTTCTATCTCTGCCTCAGGCTGTTTAGCATGAGGCTGACGACGCTCTTCTATTAAGTGATTAATTTCAGTACTGCTGTTCTGTAGGTTCTGGCGTGATTCATTGATCGGGGAGGGAATATCTATCCCCGGTGTCATGTTTGCGTGAGCGCCCGTGCTCAATAAAAAACATAATGCGGTACGTTTTTTTATCATGATATTTGTGGGGGAATTTTCTGGGTATAACGCGATGAGTGGACCCAGTCCTTTCCGTCCTTGAGTCAAATTTACGGGCAGCACTATTACCGTCCCTAAAGAGTAGAGACGGCGGGCTGAAG
>NZ_JAZGQA010000096.1:0-16928 GCF_048593855.1 Yersinia sp. 2542 StPb PI | reverse complement strand
TCTATTAAGATTGAAGGCGTTAAACTGTGTGCAATCTTTACAGAACACAGGACACAAACATGGCGACTTCTCATACTAAAGAACTCCCTCGAACACATCAGTTCCCCCTAAGCCGCTACATTGCGGGCTTGGTGTTAACCGGCGTGATTACCGGGTTGGCGCTCAACGTGGGTGATATGCCGTGGTTTATCAATATGGGGTTGGGGGCACTGACGCTGGCCATTTTGTTTGGCATCGTGGTCGGCAATACCTTGTATCCGTGGGTACAACCCGTCTGCTCTGATGGCGTCGTCTTCGCCAAACAGCATTTACTGCGACTGGGTATCATTTTATACGGCTTCCGGCTGACCTTTCAACAAGTGGCGGATGTGGGGGCTACCGGTATGGTTATTGACCTTTTGACCCTCAGTTCAACCTTTGTGCTGGCATGCTGGCTGGGTAAACGGGTATTTGGTCTGGACCAGCAAACCGTGATGTTAATTGGTGCCGGTAGCAGTATTTGTGGCGCCGCAGCTATTATGGCCACCGAGCCGGTGCTAAAAGCTGATGCCAGTAAAGTGGCGGTTGCTGTCGCCACTGTGGTGATTTTCGGCACGCTCGCCATTTTTGTCTACCCATGGCTGTATCAGCTAAACCTGCATTACCAATGGTTGCCGTTTAGTCAGGAAACCTTTGGTATTTTTGCCGGTTCAACGATTCATGAGGTCGCACAGGTGGTTGCCGCCGGACATGCCATCGGTTTTCAGGCTGAAAACGCCGCCGTGATTACTAAAATGATCCGGGTGATGATGCTGGCTCCGTTCCTGTTGTTACTCTCAGCCTATTTGGCGCGTTGCAACCTCAACACCGGTGGTGAAAAACGGGAAAAAAGTGCCATCACTATTCCTTGGTTTGCAGTGATATTTATTCTGATGGCCGGGTTTAACTCACTGAATCTATTACCTGCGGCATGGGTGAATCACCTGATTACACTGGACACCATTTTGCTGGCGATGGCGATGGCCGCTCTCGGACTGACCACCCATGTGGGCTCTATCCGTCAGGCCGGGGTAAAACCGCTATTATTGGCACTGCTGCTGTTTGTCTGGCTGATAGTCGGTGGGACCGGCATCAATTTGCTGGTGCAACATATCGCGGCATAAAACATGTCACTTCAGGGCCGCTCGCGGCCCTTTTCTTTTCCTTGCAGCTTCGCCCATTCAATCATGGCGTTATCAGTGCCATAATGGCCCAGTTATCAAAGGAGAATGGAATGAAATTTGTCGGTGCACATGTCAGCGCAGCAGGTGGTGTAGACCAGGCTGTGATTCGGGCGCACGAACTTGAGGCCACCGCCTTTGCCCTGTTTACCAAGAATCAACGTCAGTGGCGTGCCGCACCGCTGGCAGAAGATGTGATAGAGAAGTTCAAGCAAGCTTGTGAGCTATACGGTTATACCTCCGCTCAAATTCTGCCACATGACAGCTATCTGATTAATCTGGGCCATCCCGTCACTGAAGCGCTGGAGAAATCCCGCGAAGCCTTTATCGACGAGATAGCCCGCTGTCAACAACTGGGGCTGTCATTACTGAATTTCCACCCAGGCAGCCATTTACTGCAAATTGATGAAGATAAGTGTCTGGCACGTATCGCCGAATCTATCAATATGGCGCTCGATGTCAGTGAAGGGGTGACAGCGGTGATTGAAAACACCGCCGGTCAGGGCAGTAATCTGGGGTTTAAGTTTGAGCATCTGGCCGCCATCATTGATGGGGTGGAAGATAAGAGCCGCGTCGGTGTCTGCATTGATACTTGCCATGCTTTTGCTGCCGGTTATGATCTGCGCACGGAAGAAGATTGCGAACATACCTTCAAGCAACTTAGCGATATCGTCGGGTTTCAGTATCTGCGCGGTATGCATCTTAATGATGCGAAAAGTGAATTTAACAGCCGGGTCGATCGACACCACAGTCTCGGTGAGGGCAATATTGGTAAAACCGTGTTCAGCTATATTATGCGTGATCCCCGTTTTGATAATATCCCGCTGATTTTAGAAACGGTCAATCCTGATATTTGGGCTGAAGAGATAGCCTGGCTGAAGTCACAAGCTGAACTCACAAGCTAAAGTCTAGCTGAATGGCGTTTAGCCGAATCACTGTGAGTAAACATAAAAAAACCGGCGCATAAGGCCGGTTTTTTATGAGTGAAGCTTATGATGCCGCGCTTATGCCGCTTTTGCGACCACAACATCAGCGCGTTTCAACATCGCATACAGACCACCTGCCAATACGGTACCGGCAATGATTGCCACCAGATACAGCAGCACCGGATGAATTGCCCCGGGGATCAATAACACGAACAAACCACCGTGTGGGGCCATCAGTTGCGCACCGAATGCCATAGACAATGCACCTGTCAGCGCACCACCGGCGATACAGCACGGCAAGACACGCATCGGGTCACGGGCGGCAAACGGAATTGCCCCTTCAGAGATAAAGCACAGCCCCAGAACCAGCGCAGCCTTGCCCCCTTCCTGCTCACCTTTGTCAAACTTGTGACGTGCCAACAGTGTGGCCAGTCCCATCGCCAGCGGAGGAACCATCCCTGCGGCCATGATAGCGGCCATCGGCGCGTAAACAGAAGAACTCAGGAGTGCCACACCAAACGCGTAGGCGGCTTTGTTCACCGGCCCACCCATATCGGTACACATCATGGCGCCGAGGATAGCCCCCAACAACACGGCATTGGCAGTACCCATGGATTGCAGCCAGTTAGTCAGACCTGCCATGATTTTTGCCACCGGCGTACCGACCACATAAATCATAATCAAACCCACTATCAGACTCGCTACCAGTGGAATAATCAGTATCGGTTTAAGTGCTTCCATACTTTGCGGTAAACGCAGCTTAGTGCTGATGGCTTTCGCCACATAGCCGGCCAGGAAACCTGCGATAATACCGCCGAGGAAACCAGCCCCGGTACTCACTGCCAACATCCCGCCAATCAAACCTGGGGTCAGACCCGGACGATCAGCAATTGAGAATGCAATGAAACCGGCCAGAACAGGTACCATCAGCGCAAAAGCAGAACCGCCACCAATTTGCATCAAGGCGGCAGCCAATGTGCCTTTCACTTCAAAGGCTTTAATACCGAACACAAATGACAGGGCAATACACAAGCCGCCAGCAACCACCATTGGCAACATGTAAGACACACCGGTCAGCAGGTGACGATAAGGACCCCCGGTTTCTGTTTTTTTGGTACCGGTGCTGCTGCCGGTTTTAGGCTGATAGACTTCAGCTTCAACCAGTGCTTTATCCAGTTCTTGTACGGTTTTCTTCAGCGCCAAACCTGTCGTGGTACGGTACATCGGTTTGCCCGCAAACTTATCCAAATCCACTTCAATATCCGCAGCAACAATCACCAGATCAGCCGCAGCCACTTCTTCTGGTGTAATCGCATTACCGGCACCAACCGAGCCACGCGTTTCAACCTTCACCCACCAGCCACGTTTTTTCGCTTCACTTTCAATGGCTTCAGCAGCCATAAAAGTGTGTGCTACACCTGTCGGGCAAGCAGTAATAGCCACAATACGTTTCGGGCCAGCCACCGTGGTGGTCACGGGTGCGACAGCAACCGCAGCCTGGTAAGGTTTAGCCTGCGCAATGGCTTGCGCCAGGAAACTATCAGGATCGCGCACCGCTTTTTCCACATCACCGATATAGAGCTTTTTACCGTTCAGCGCACTGTCAGCCGGGGCTGATTGCCCGGCGACAATCACCAGTTCTGCATCAGTGGCATTCTCAACCCAGCTCAGTCCTGCTTTTGCCGCCGCAGCACCCAACATCAGTGTCGCAAGGTGGCCTCTGGCCTGCCCGAGCGAACTGTCTATTATTAGTAGCGTTTTCATTTCGCCTCCAGGGATTAATTAAAGGGTTTCAGGTCGACTCTTGCCATCATGGCTGCCAACTGCGGGCGATCCGTAATACCAACATTGCTCTGACTCACCGCCAAAGCTGCAACTGCTGTTGCCAGACGCAGCGTGTGCTCGCTGGACTCGCGCATTAACAAACCATAAATCAGGCCACCGACCATGGAGTCACCGGCACCGACGGTACTGACCACTTCACAGGCAGGTGGTTTTGCCAACCAGGCACCCGACGCATTGACCCACAATGCCCCTTCAGCCCCGAGAGAAATCACCACATGAGCAATCCCTTGATCACGCAGAGCATGTGCGGCTTCTACCACATCACCCAATTCAGGCAATGGACGACCCGCCCAGATCTCCAGTTCACGACGATTGGGTTTCACCAACCAAGGTGAGGCTTTCAGGCCTGCGACCAATGCTTCACGACTGCTGTCGAAAATAATGCACGGGCATTGGCTACGCAGGCGTTTCATCCAATCGGTAAAATCATCAGGGTTTACGCCCTCGGGCAAGCTACCACTGACCGCGACCATATCGAATTGCCCCAACCAGCTCAGCGAGTCAGTGACAAAACGATCCCAATCCGGCTTATTGACTTCAAAACCGGAGAAGTTGAAATCGGTCACTTCGCCATCTTTTTCTGTCAGTTTGACGTTAATGCGAGTTCGGCCCGGTACCACCTGAAAGCGGTTAGCAATACCCAGCTCGCTGAATAACAGTTGAAAACCGTCTTGGTTATCTTTACCCAGGAAGCCACCAACCGTGACATCAATCCCTAGGTCTTTCAGCACCTTGGCAACATTAATCCCTTTACCCGCGGCATGCAGGCCGGCAGTTTTCACCAAATTAACTTCACCGCGTTCAATTTCAGGGCAAAAACCCACCAGATCATAAGCCGGGTTCAGCGTGATGGTTGCAACTCTTCTGCTCATGCTGCCCCCTCGCCCAAACCGGCGGCGATAGCTTCACCAATAGCATCCAATGCTGCTTGTGCATCTTCACCACTGGCGGTAAAGCGCAGGCGATTGCCTTTTTTAACCCCTAAAGCCACAACTTTCATCAGACTACGTCCATTAGCGGGTTTACCGGTGCCGTCCAGATTGGTCACGGTGATTTCACTGGTAAACTGTTTGATTGTATTGACTAAAATCGTCCCTGGGCGCGCATGTAACCCGTGTTCATTACGGATAGCAAACTCAGCGCTTAATACTTCATTCTGCTCGACATACTCACTGGTGAGCAAGGCTAGCAAGGCGGCAGCATCAGCGTTCAGCAAAACGTCAGCTTTTTTCGCCAACAGTAAATCACTTAAATAGTTCAATACCGACAGCGGTTGGTCATCGGCCACGGAGAGCGTCAGCAACAGCGCCACTTTTTCGCCATGGTGCTCAAATGCAGCTACCGGGCGGCTTACTGTGGCAGCACTGACCAAATTACCTTCGGTACTGTCGCTCAGCCAGATACCCTGTCCCAAATTGAGTGGCTCACGGGTAATGACATCGCTAACAAAATGAGCATCTACTGCGCCAATTTGTTGCAAGCGACCGGCATTCAGTGCTTGCAGCGTGATCAGATTGTCAGCCGCCACATCGATTGCTATCAGTGACGTGTCAAAATGGAATTCAGCGGTTTTTTGCTCACCCATCAGCAAACTGCGTAACTCTTCAGCCGAGGTGGTTTTCGCCAGACGTGCAGCAACAGCATCATCACTTAATACGTGGGTCAGTTGGCGTAACAATGCCAGATGTTCATCTGAACGCGCGGCGATACCGATAACAATATAGGCGGTTTGATCTTCGCCCCATGCAATACCCTGCGGGAATTGGAAAACTTGCACACCGGTGTTTAGCACCAGGTCGCGAGTATCAGTGGTACCATGTGGAATGGCAATGCCATTACCCAGGTAAGTAGAGGTTTGCTGCTCGCGGGCCAGCATGCCATCGACATAAGCGGCGGCAACACAGCCAGCCTGAGTAAGTGCTGCAGCAACCTGAGTAATAGCAGCGTTTTTGCTGTCTGCCTGTGCAGCCAGATGGATATCTTGCGTAGATAACTGGAACATAAATCTCCTCTCTTGCTGAAATTGAATCGTTTCAGCTTTAATGAGAAAAAGGAGCGTTACCCTTTATCATTTGGTGACGAGATAACGCTGAAACGTTTCAAGTAGTGTGTTTCCGACTGAGAATATATGCAAGTTTTCTGCTTCTATTCTTGATGGATTTTTGACAGCCCGCACATTTTTGTGGTGAATTTAACTCCGTCAGCAGTAAAAAAACCATAATAGCTGATGGTTGCTGACCTTCATTTAACAGGAGTCCGTACAATGTCCGTTGCAGTCGGTGTGGGTGTCATTATCGTCAATCAACAAGGTGAGGTGTTACTGGGTAAACGTTGCGGTCAGCACGCCCCTTATTGGTCGATTCCCGGTGGCCACATGGAGGCCGGAGAGTCTTTTGAACAAGCCGCAAAACGTGAAGTAGCCGAAGAAACAGGCTTAAATATCAAAGAGATGAATGTTATCGCATTATGCAATAACATCGCCACCTGGCGCGCAGAAGGTAAACATACCGTTTCCGTTTGCTTATTGGCGCAACACGCCGGTGGACAGCCAGAGCTGAAAGAACCTGACAAGTGTCAGCAATGGCTATGGTGTAATCCGCGGGAATTACCCGAACCTCATTTTGAAGCCAGTCGTCATGCCATCGATTTATGGTTAAATAAGCAGTTCTATTATCCCTTCGACTAAAAAATACCATTATATAACAAGGTATATAACCCTTTAATTTAGAGAGTTATTTGTGGTATAGCGCTAAAACTGACTCATACCTCGCATTTATATTCAGCAAATCTGAACTAATATTGCTAAATACCCCTAACGAGTTAGTCATCAGCACCAAATCCCCCTACAATAGACCCACTTATTTTATGGGAAATACTTATCGCTAGTGGATAAGGGTCTGTTGGCAGATTATCTGGCCTTTTGAGTATCGAGGCATTAGATAACTTCGTTTTACCAATAACTATTAGATATATTAAGTGGGGCAATTTATGAGCAAGAAACAAACTGGCTTCGTGAAGCGACGCCGGTGGGGATGGTTATGGCTCCTGCTGATCGGCATCATTATTGGTGCTGCACTATTAGCAGGTACCGCCACCGTCTTTCATAAAACCAGTGATACCGCGTTCTGCGTGTCCTGTCACACCATGCAACAGCCACTGGCTGAATATCAAGGCAGTGTCCACTTCCAAAACACCAAAGGCATCCGTGCTGAATGTGCTGACTGCCATGTGCCACACGAACCACTTGATTATCTGTGGACCAAAATCCGCGCGGTCAAAGATATCTACGGTGAAATGGTTGGCACTATTAATACACCTGAGAAATATGAAGCCCATAAGCTCGCCATGGCGCAGTCGGTATGGAAAACGCTAAAAGAGAATGACTCGGCCACTTGCCGCTCATGTCACAGCTTTGATGCGATGGACATCACCGGACAAAGTGCTGAAGCGCGTATTCAGCATCCGGTGGCTATTAAGCAAGGTGAAACCTGTATCGATTGCCATAAAGGCGTGGCCCATATCCTGCCGGATATGAGTGAGGTGACCCAGGCTGGCGCGGCAGAGTTGGCAACGGCGGCGGCACAAACACCCGCAACGGCGACCACCTTATATACCATCGCCACCGAGCCTTTCTTTATGAATGCTGGTGACAGCCATAACGCCGGTAACCTGATGCCCTCAACACAAGTTGAAGTGGTAAAACAGCAAGGTGATCAGGTGTTGGTTGATGTTAAAGGCTGGCAGCAAGATGGGGTGGCCGAAGTGTTCTATGCCGCACAAGGGAAACGTATTCTGAGTGTATTACTGGGCGAGGACGCACAAAAAGCGCTGAAAACATTGAACACGCAGACCGATGCAGAAACCAATCTGGTTTGGCATCAAGTTGCACTACAGGTGTGGTTACCTAAGAAACAACTCGTTGATGATCAACAGAAAATTTGGCGCTATGCCGCTGATATGATGTCGGCCAACTGTACCGGCTGCCACGGTTTAACCGCACTGGATCGCTTCAACGCTAACCAATGGATTGGGGTAATCAAAGGCATGGCACCACGCACCTCCCTGACTCAGGAACAGTTGCGTGTGATGACACAGTATGTACAAAAACATGCCAGTGATATGCCGGCCAAGCTGTAAATAAGAGGCGAAAATGACTAAATACGAACAACAACCGTTAGAAATGAGCCGCCGTCGCTTCTTACTCGGAACCAGCGCACTGGCTGTATTGCCTATCGTTGGTGGCCTGTGGCCCAAATCTGCATTAGCCCAAGCCATCAGTCAGGCATTACCTCAGTTTCTGGCACTGCGTCAGGCGCAAAAAGGTATTCTGACCGGCGCTCATTGGGGCGCATTTGAAGCTATCGTCGAGAATGGCCGGATGATCGGTGTGCAACCTGTCAAAGATGATCCATGGCCGAATGACCTGATCACTATGGCACCCTATCAGGTGCATGCGGATAACCGCATCAAATACCCGATGGTGCGTAAAAGTTGGTTGGAAGGTGGCCCCGGTAGCCATACCGAACTGCGTGGCCGGGATGAGTGGGTACGTGTCAGTTGGGATAAAGCCACTGAACTGGTATGCGGCGAAATTGTGCGGGTGCAGAAAGACCACGGCCCGCAAGCGCTGTACGCCGGATCTTATGGCTGGAAAAGTGTGGGGATGCTACATAACAGCCGCACGCTACTACAACGCTTAATGAACCTGAGTGGGGGTTTTTTGGGCTATGCCGGTGACTATTCAACTGGTGCGGCACAGGTGATTATGACCCACGTCATGGGGTCAATGGAGGTCTACGAACAGCAGACGGCCTGGCCAAACGTGGTAGATAACAGCGAACTGGTGATCCTCTGGGGCTGTAACCCGATGATCACCTTGAAAAACAGTTGGAATATCCCCGATCATGTGGGTCAAACTGGTTTTGAAGCGCTGAAGAAGAAAGGTACCAAAGTTATCAGTATTGATCCGGTGCATAACGACAGTGCTAAATTCACCAATGCACAATGGATTGCGCCACGGCCATATACCGACAGCGCCATGTTGATCGGTATCGCCCATACGCTATTAACAGAAAAACTGCATAATCCTGACTTTATAAAAACCTACACCATTGGTTTTGATAAATTCCAGGCCTATCTGCTCGGTGAAACTGACGGTCAGCCGAAAAACGCAGAATGGGCGGCGGATATCAGTGGTGTGGATGCCGATGTGTTGCGCCAACTGGCGCGAGATATGGCTAAACAGCGCACCATGATTATGGGCGGTTGGGGGATTCAACGTCAGCATCACGGTGAGCAGCAGCACTGGTTACTGGTCACCGTCGCGGCAATGCTGGGCCAAATTGGCCTGCCGGGTGGCGGCTTTGGCTTCAGCTATCACTACTCCTCTGGCGGTAGCCCAACGGCCAAGGGCGGCATTTTACCGGGGATTTCTGCCGGGAGTGCACCGAAGAACTCACCATCGCCGATTCCAGTGGCGCGGATTGCCGAATGTCTGGCCAATCCGGGGAAAGTCATTGATTTCAATGGCACCAAAGTCACCTATCCAGATGTGAAAATGGTCTACGTTGCCGGTGGCAATACTTTCCACCAGCATCAGGATACCAACAATCTGGTGAAAGCCTGGCAGCACCCTGAAACCATTGTGGTTAACGAACCCTATTGGACCGCCACCGCTAAACACGCCGATATCGTATTACCGGCGACCACCAGCTATGAGCGTAACGATCTGGAGATGGGCGGCGATTACTCGCAACTTTATGTCTTCCCGATGCACCAATGCGTGCCGCCACAGCATGAAGCGCGTAATGATTTTGATATCTTCGCGGCGATGGCCACCAAGCTGGGAGTGATTGATGCCTTTACCGAGGGCAAAGATGAGACTCAGTGGCTGAAAGCGATGTACGACGATATGAAGTCTCAGGCCCGTACCGCACGGGTCGCTCTGCCGCCATTCGATATGTTCTGGCAATCGAACAACTACATTCGCTTCCCTACCCCCGAAGCGAACCAGCAGTGGGTGCGCTTTGCTGATTATCGTGACAATCCATTGCTCAACCCGCTGGGTACCCCGTCTGGCAAGATTGAGATCTACTCCGATACTATCGCTAAAATGGAATACGCCGATTGTCAGGGGATCCCGACCTGGATGCCACCTCATGAATGGTATCGCGGGGTGGAAGCGAAGAAATATCCACTGTCGCTAAACACCGCACACCCAATCAACCGGCTGCATTCACAGTTAGATAACACACCACTGCGTGAAAAATACGCCGTGGCCGATCGGGAAGCGATACTGATAAGCCCACAGGATGCCAAAGGGCGTAACATTGTTAATGGCGATTTAGTCCGTGCGTTCAATGACCGTGGGCAGATATTGGTAGGTGCTGTGGTATCTGAAGATGTACGTCCAGGGGTGGTGCGCATCAGCGAAGGGGCATGGTTTGACCCGGCGGATCCAGCGGTACCGGGTTCTCTTTGTAAGAACGGCAATATCAACTGCCTGACTTTCGATATTGGTTCTTCCAGTCTGGCGCAGGGTAACTGTGGGCAAATGGCGCAGCTTGAGATTGAGAAGTATACCGGGCCGGTGCTGAAAAACACCGCGCATGCAGTTCCTGCTGGGGCTTAGCCACCAGAAGAACCAAGGGTTAAGCGTACCAACAGGCACACCGGCGTTTCGCGCCGTTTACGGCCCGAACAGCACGCTTTCCCTTAAATTACTGACAAAGTCCCGGCCTCTTGGCTGGGACTTTACTTTATAGCGGTAGGCTAAAAGGTGGCCAAGAGACGGTTTTTATTCCCCAACAAGGAGCACTTCAATCCCACCTTTTCGTAATCCATTCAAACTTTCCTCTGGAATACCTTTATCGGTGATAACCATATGTATGCGCTGGGTATCAATTATTTTATGCAGGCTGGAGCGGTTAAATTTACTGGAATCAGTGACCACAATGATGCGTTCCGCGACTTCACACATTCGGCGATTTAGGCGAGCTTCGTCTTCATTATGCGTGCTCACACCGCGCTCAAGACTGATGGCGTCTACACCAAGAAAAAGTATATCGAAATGATAATTTTGCAAGGACTGGTCAGCCTGATCCCCATAGAAGGAAAGGGACTGACGGCGTAAGTGCCCTCCTGTCATCAGCAATTCCACCCCCTCAGCCTCAAGCAGCGCGTTCGCCACATTCATGCCGTTTGTCATAGCAATGACCTCCTTATGATTACGCATATGACGCGCTATTTCATTAGTGGTCGTGCCCGAGTCCAGAATCACGCGGTGCCCAGGTTTAATCAGATTTGCAGCAACGCGAGCAATATCGCGCTTTAAAGAAATATTAAGGGAGCTTTTATCTTCTACCGTGGGTTCAACGCCAGGTGTGCCAGCATCACACACCAGCGCACCGCCGTATGCACGTACAGCAATCCCCTGCTTTTCCAGAAAGGCCAAATCGTTGCGGATAGTCACCGTAGAAACACCAAAGAATGACGATAAATCATTAACCTGAACACTTCCTTGCTGACGAAGCCGCTGAATTATCTGCTCACGCCTTTCACTGGTGCCCGTTATACGCTTGTCCATTACTGAATCGGTATTGTTCATATCAGATCCTTCCCAAAAGCCTTTCGTTTCATTTCACTTCATCTATTAACACCTTTCTTTTGCCGGAAAGCAAGTCTTTACATTAGGCCAAACCGTGCTATCACCCGATAAAAAAACCTTTCATTATGTTTCTTTTGCGAAACAGATCTCATTTCCGTTATCTTTCGTTTTGTTTTTATAAACCCATAAAGCAGTATCAATGAAACAAACCGAAAGACACAAGTAATCAAAAACCCATACGGAGAGGAAAGTGAAATATTTAACCGAGTTTGTGGCCGACCATAAGCACGATAAGCGATGTGGCATTTTTGCCGTCTGTTCTGCTCACCCATTGGTTCTGGAAGCAGCAATGCGCCACGCCCGGGACGCGCAATCCATCTTATTAATAGAAGCCACCTCCAATCAGGTGGATCAGTATGGCGGCTATACCGGTATGACCCCAGATGACTTCCGTGGTTTTGTTGAGCAACTGGCGGATAAACATCACTTCCCTCGCAATCAGTTGGTGTTAGGGGGCGATCATCTGGGGCCAAATCGCTGGCAAAACGCCCCAGCCGCAGAGGCTATGTCTCATGCAGAAGAACTTATTCGCCATTATGTCGCGGCTGGCTTTAAGAAAATTCACCTTGATTGCAGTATGTCTTGTGCAGATGACCCAGTGCCATTAACAGATGAAATCGTCGCCGGGAGAGCAGCAAGGCTTGCCTTAATTGCAGAACAGACCCGCAAGGAAAAACAAGGTTCGTCTGATCTGGTTTATGTTATTGGAACGGAAGTCCCTGTTCCAGGAGGAGCACATGAAACGCTGTCAACGCTGGTGGTCACCTCTCCCCAAGCGGCAAAAGCAACGCTCGAGGCTCATCGTCATGCTTTTGAACAACAAGGTTTGCACCACCTGTGGCCACGCATTATCGGGCTAGTCGTCCAACCCGGTGTAGAATTCGATCATACTCATGTTATTGATTATCAACCTGAGAAATCTCTTGCTCTGAGCCAGACTATCGAAGAGTTTGACACGATGGTCTTTGAAGCTCACTCCACCGATTACCAAACTCCGCTCGCCCTACAACAGCTAGTTCAGCACCACTTTGCCATTTTGAAAGTGGGTCCGGCACTCACTTTCGCGTTACGTGAAGCGCTATTTTCACTGGCCGCTATCGAGCAGGAACTCCGCCCCGCATACCAATGTTCGGGGCTACGAGATGTGCTGGAAAGCGTCATGCAGGAACACCCGGAGCACTGGAAACAGCATTATCACGGTAATAACGATGAACGTCGTCTGGCGCGCGGCTACAGCTATTCTGACCGCGTTCGTTACTACTGGCCCGATCACCACATTGACCAGGCTTATGCTCGGTTAGTAAATAATTTAACGGACAAACCACTGCCCTTGCCGTTGATCAGCCAGTATCTGCCACTTCAATACGTTAAGGTCCGTGAAGGCCGGCTCGCGGCAACACCGCACGAACTGATTATTGACCATATTCAGGATGTATTGCGCCAGTACCATGCAGCCTGCATGGGAACATCGTCATCCCATTAACACAATGATAATAAGGAATAAAACATGCCAAACATTGTATTAAGTCGTATTGATGAGCGCCTGATTCACGGCCAGGTTGGTGTTCAATGGGTTGGTTTTGCCGGAGCAAATCTGGTGTTGGTTGCCAATGATGAAGTTGCCGAAGATCAGGTTCAACAAAACCTGATGGAAATGGTTTTGGCAGAAGGGATTGCCGTGCGCTTCTGGCCACTGCAAAAAGTGATCGACAATATTCATCGTGCAACCGATCGGCAGAAAATTTTACTGGTCTGCAAAAGTCCCGAAGACTTTCTAACGCTGGTCAACGGTGACGTACCCGTGGCCCGAATCAATGTCGGCAACATGCATTATGCCGAAGGTAAACAACAAATAGCGAAAACCGTCTCTGTCGATGATCAGGATATTGCCGCTTTCTATGGCCTGAGAAAAGCAGGGGTGGAATGTTTTATTCAGGGCGTGCCGACCGAGCCCGCTCAGGATCTCTACAAACTCCTCTGAGGTATTTTCTATGGAAATTAGCTTATTACAGGCATCCGCGTTGGGGATTCTGGCCTTTATTGCTGGCTTGGATATGTTCAACGGCCTGACACATATGCACCGCCCGGTGGTCCTTGGGCCGTTGGTTGGCCTGATCCTTGGCGACCTTCATATGGGGATACTCACCGGTGGTACTCTGGAACTGGTCTGGATGGGGCTTGCTCCACTGGCCGGTGCCCAACCGCCGAATGTGATTATCGGGACTATTGTCGGCACGGCCTTTGCTATTACTGCCGGTGTAAAACCGGAGGTCGCGGTTGGGGTTGCCGTGCCGTTCGCCGTGGCGGTGCAAATGGGCATCACCTTCTTGTTCTCTATCATGTCTGGTGTGATGGCGCGCTGCGACCGGATGGCGGCAAATGCGGATACCGACGGCATTGAACGCGTTAATTATCTGGCCTTGCTGGCTCTGGGTACGTTCTATTTTCTGTGCGCATTCTTGCCCATCTATTTTGGTGCTGAGCATGCGAAGACGGTCATTGATGTCTTGCCAGCCCGCCTGATAGACGGCCTTGGTGTAGCTGGTGGCATCATGCCTGCAATCGGCTTTGCCGTATTGCTGAAAATAATGATGAAAAACGTTTATATCCCCTACTTCATTCTTGGCTTTGTTGCTGCGGCCTGGCTGAAACTGCCGGTACTGGCGATTGCCGCCGCAGCCTTGGCAATGGCGTTAATCGATTTCATGCGTAAAGACTCAACTCCGCAGCAGACTTCCAGCACTCAGAAAGAGGAATTCGAAGATGGCATCTAATACTCAGGTTCTGCCAAGCGCTAACGTCACTGAAAAGCCGGTCATTGATAGCAACGACAATATCTATGAAGACCAAAGTATCGGTGCGGAGCTGACAAAGAAAGATATCAACCGCGTGGCATGGCGTTCCATGCTGCTGCAAGCCTCATTTAACTATGAGCGTATGCAAGCTTCCGGCTGGCTGTATGGCATATTGCCCGCGCTGAAAAAGATCCACACCAATAAAAATGATCTGGCGCGGGCGATGAAAGGCCATATGGGGTTCTTCAACACCCATCCTTTCTTGGTGACGTTTGTCATCGGCATCATACTGGCGATGGAACGTTCAAAACAGGATGTGAACAGTATTCAAAGTACGAAAATCGCCGTTGGTGCGCCACTGGGAGGAATTGGTGATGCGATGTTCTGGCTGACCTTGCTCCCCATCTGTGGCGGTATTGGAGCCAGTTTGGCCCTGCAAGGTTCGATCCTCGGCGCAATCGTATTTCTCGTGATGTTTAATGTCGTCCATCTTGGGCTTCGTTTCGGGCTTGCTCACTATGCCTATCGCATGGGGGTCGCGGCTATCCCGCTTATCAAAGCCAATACACTTAAAGTGGGGCGAGCGGCTTCTATCGTTGGGATGACGGTGATCGGTGCACTTGTCGCCACCTACGTTCGCTTGTCCACCACGCTTGAAATCACCGCAGGCGATGCTGTGGTTAAGCTGCAAACTGATGTTATCGACAAACTGATGCCAGCCTTCCTCCCACTGGTATACACCCTCACGATGTACTGGTTAGTGCGCCGTGGCTGGAGTCCTCTGCGACTCATCGGGCTGACCGTGGTATTAGGCGTTGTTGGAAAATTTGGCCACTTTTTGTAAGCAAGAGGAAACTCCATGTTAAGCATTATTCTTAGCGGTCACGGTGGGTTTGCCACCGGACTGGAAAAAGCGATGAAACAAATACTTGGCGAACAACAGCAAGTGATAGCCATCGATTTTCCTGAAAGCTCCTCCACCGCGCTGCTTACCGCTCAGTTTGAAGAGGCGTTAGCTAATCTGGATGAAAAAGAAGGGCTGATTTTTTTGACGGATTTGCTCGGAGGTACCCCCTTCCGCGTGGCCTCGACGCTGGCAATGCAAAAAGCAGAACGTGAAGTGATCACCGGAGTAAATCTACAGCTTTTGCTGGAGATGGTGCTGGAGCGCGATGGACTCAGTAGTAAAGAGTTCCGCCTTCAGGCGCTCGAGTGTGGTCACCGAGGGTTGACCAGTCTGGTGGACGAAATGGGCCGTTATCGCGAAGCCGCCCCTGTCGAGGAAGGTATATGACAGCACTGTTGCGAGCCAGACGGGTGCTGACCGAGCATGGCTGGCTCGACGACCATCAGTTACGCATAGATGGCAACACCATCGTTGCCATCGAGCCAATCCCCGCAGGGGTTACGCTGCGCGACTTTGAACTACTGTGCCCAGCCTATATCGATATTCATGTCCACGGCGGTGATGGTGTCGATGTCATGGATGACTCGCCAGAGATACTGGATCAGTTGGCATTGTATAAAGCACGCGAAGGGGTGGGTGGCTGGTTGCCGACCACCGTCACCGCTCCCCTTGGGGAAATAGAGTGTGCACTGCAGCGTATTGCGCAGCGCTACCATCAAGGTGGACAAGGTGCGACGGTGTTGGGTAGCTATCTTGAAGGCCCTTACTTCACCCCGCAGAACAAAGGGGCACATCCACCGGAGCTGTTCCGTGAGCTGGATATTACTGAGCTAAACAGGTTGATTGACGTGTCACAACACACATTACGTGTTGTGGCATTGGCACCTGAGAAATCGGGTGCGTTGGCGGCGATTAAGTATCTAAAAAGCCAGGGGATAAAGGTCATGCTCGGCCACAGCGCGGCGAACTATGAAGAAACTATTCGTGCGTTTGATGTGGGAGCCGATGGACTGGTGCATTGCTTTAACGGTATGACAGGTCTTCATCACCGTAATCCCGGCATGGTTGGCGCAGGGCTCACCGATAAGCGAGCATGGCTTGAGTTGATAGCAGATGGTCACCATGTTCACCCCGCAGTAATGAGCCTTTGCTGTACCTGCGCCAAGCCTCGAGTATTGCTGATAACCGATGCGATGAGCGCGGCTGGAATGCCTGATGGCGACTATACGATTTGCGGTCATCCAGTAACAATGCAACAGGGTATTGTCCGTACTGCCTCTGGAGGGCTGGCCGGAAGTACACTTTCGTTGGATGCAGCGGTGCGAAATCTGGTCAATAACGTGGGTGTCCCTGCTGCGGATGCGATTCATATGGCCTCGCTGCACCCTGCCAAAATGTTGGGACTTGACCACACATATGGTTCTTTGTCGGCAGGCAAACGAGCCAACATTATCGCGCTTGATTCGCGGCTCATGCTACAAACCATTTGGATTGATGGACAACGAATCGCCCTGTAGACCTTTCATTATATATCACTTTGGTTTGTGGCCAATTCCGCCACAAACCTTTCTTTTCCTTTCTTTATGCTCT
>NZ_JAZGQA010000095.1:0-16958 GCF_048593855.1 Yersinia sp. 2542 StPb PI | reverse complement strand
CATATCATCGACTCATAATTAATAGCTCGATGATATATTTGATAAAAATCTAACTACGGATCAGAGTCCATATTCAAACGAAGCAGATTATTGACATAATAAATGCTTACCGCCCTTGTTTACGCAATAAATAAACAAAGTAAGGAGCACCAATAAATGTTGCCAACAACCCTGCGGGGATTTGGTTCGGGAACAACAGCATGCGGCCACACCAGTCGGCAAATACCATCAGCAGTCCACCTAAAATAGCCGCGATAAACAGTTGTGGAATGGCTCGGCGAAAGCCCATCATACGCGCCATATGTGGTGCCATCAGCCCGACAAAACTTAAAGGCCCAACTGTCAGGGTAGCAGCGGCAGTTAAGATGGCAGCCAATAACAAAATGGCTAACCGGCTAGGTGCAAGCGCCATACCCAGTGCTCTGGCGGTGACACTGCCCAATGGCAAAATCATTAACCATCTGCGGCACAGTGGCGCTAATGCAATCAGCACCAAAGCAACTAAACCGGTTGTTACTGCCTGTGTTCCATTAACCGAGTAGGTAGAGCCAGAAATCCACGCCAGCAAGCCGCGCATACGTGGGTCGCCACTGGCCAGTAACATCGTGATTACCGTGGTAAAGGCGGTGCTCAGTGCAATCCCTGCTAATAGCATTCTGCCGGGAGAGAACCCGCCACGACCAGCAACCACCAGAATCAACAATAACGTGGCCGCAGCCCCTAAGCTCCCGGCGGGTAGCAACCATAGCAACGCATTACCTGGCACGATAAACATCATGACCACCACGCCGAAAGAAGCACCAGAGCTGATACCCAGAACTTCGGGGCTAGCCATTGGGTTACCCGTCAGTTTTTGGATTAAGGTCCCCGCCACCGCCAGCATCATACCGGCCGATAATGCCGCGAGCACACGTGGCCAGCGCCAATGTAACACTGCCTGAAGTTCATCACCGGTAATCCAGCTCCAGCCCTGATTGTCGCGGCCGAGCATAAGCGCTACCGTCAACCCAGCCAGCAGTAACAGCAAACCAACACTTATCCATAATCCTAAATGCTGTCGTTCAGCAGGAACATTATCGCCAAAATCCATATTGGGTGCGGTCGCACTGTGTAAACGTGGCAGTAGCCACAACAGTAGTGGCGCACCAATCAAGGCGGTCGCCGCACCGGTAGGAATCTCCCGCCAGACTTGCGTCAGCCAGATGATGCTCTGATCGGTAACCCAGAGCAGTAACGCCCCGACTACCGGTGCCAGTATCAAGCGCTGAGATAACCGCCGCGCACCAAAAATTTTCGCCAACAGTGGCGCAAATAAACCGATAAACCCAATGACTCCGACTGCATTAACTAACATCGCACTGAAAATAATTGCCACGCCCAGCGCACTCAACCGCGCCAGTGATAACCCCAGTCCTAGATTACGGGCAATGCCATCATCTAGCCCCAATAAGGTTAATGGGCGTATCAGTAAAGCTGCCAATATGCAGGTAATCACTAAGCGTGGCAGAATAAATTGCACCGTACTCCAATCCTGCTGATTCAGTGCGCCACTGCTCCATAAGAACAGCCCCTGCAACTGGTCATAGTTAAATAGTGCCAACAGACCATTAACTGCACCACAGTACAAACCAAGAACCAGGCCGGCCAGAATCAAAGTGACAGGCGAGAGTCGTTTTCCCCAGGCGACACCAAATACTAACGCACCGATGACCATACCACCGGCCATTGCTGCCAGTTGGCGGGTCAATTCGCCACCGGGTAGCATCCATAGGGTAGCTACTGTCAGCCCAAGTTGGGCACCCGCCGCGACACCGAGTGTGGCGGGTTCGGCCAATGGGTTACGCAATACTTGCTGGAATAAAACACCGACTAACCCTAATCCAGCACCGGTGAGCAATGCGACGACCAACCTCGGTAACTGGCTGTAATGGAATAACATCTGGCGAACTTCATTGTTGTCTGGCCGCCATAACGCTTCAGCCCATAATGAAACGGGTAATAATTGGTGCAGATTATATAGAGTCAGTGCCACAGCAATTATCAATAACAGCCCAAGTAATCCAATGGGCAGTAACCCGCTCTTGCGTGGATGGGTTGCCATCATGATGCATTACCCCATGCCTGCTCCAAAAGACGCACAAAACGCATGGCAGACAACGTTGAGCCGTAGAACCATACCGGCGGCAATATTCGTAATTGGTTTTGACGCACAAACGACATAGATTGCCACAACGGAGTGCGAGCAACCTGTTGTAACATTTCACGATTACCATGATCGAAACAGATGGCGCGCCCCTGTTTTATGGTCGCTAAACGTTCAATACCCACAACCGAGCTACCCCAGAGATTGGTTTCCCCCTGCCAGGCATTTTCAATCTTCAATTGGTCCAATACATCTTGGAATAGGCTGCCTTTGCCGATGACCAGCGCATGGCGAGTGTCCAACAGAGTAAACATCAGTAGTGGTGCCCGGCTGGTGCGATAAAGACGTTGACGAGCTACCTGCATAAAGTGGGTAAAGTCAGCAATATGCTGCTCCGCAACCGTTTCTAGCCCTAGCCGTTGGCCCAGCGTACGCAATGAGTTCCGGCCAACTGCCAGCGGTGAACTGCCCTCTTCATTAAAGGCAAAACTCATCGAGGGAGCGATAGGAGCGAGTTTTTCCGGCGAAGGGCCAAAGCCTTGCGACATCAGGATTAGCGACGGTGCCATTTGCTGTAGTAGTTCCAGGTTAGGTTCAGTACGCTGCCCCACATCAATAACACTGGCAGGCAATTCAGGATCTTCAACCCATAGTCGGTAATTATGGGTGTCAGCCACACCATAAGGTGTAACCCCCAATGCCAACAGTAACTCAGTGGGTAACCACTCTAACGTGACAACTCGATTAACATCAATCTTGCCGCTATTCTGCGCCCAACTGGGCAATGACAGCAGTAACGGCGATAATGCTAATGCGGTAAGCAGTCTGCGCCGAGAGTGATCTGGCATCGCGCAATGAGATTCAACCATGGATAAATGTGTTGTCATTAGTACACGAAGCTTACCGGCGCACCACCGGCCGGATGCGGTAATATCCCCATTGGGATACCGTAGATTTGCTCCAATACCTCTCCCTGCATCAGGCTGTCAGCCGGCCCTTGTGCAATCATCTCCCCGCCACGCAATGCCACTAAGTGGTCGCAATAACGGGCGGCCATATTGATATCATGCAACACAGCAATGACCGTCAATCCGCGTTCACGGCTGAGATGTTGAATTAACCCTAATACCTCTACCTGGTGCGCAATGTCCAGTGCCGAAGTCGGTTCATCGAGCAACAGGCAACGGCTATTTTGTGCCACCAGCATGGCCAACCACGCACGCTGCCGTTCGCCACCGGATAAGCTGTCAACCAACCGGCTAGCCAAGGGTTTTAAATCGACCAGCGCAATTGCCTCTTCCACTTGTTGGCGGTCTTCCTGACGAAAACGGCCTAACGCGCCATGCCACGGATAGCGGCCAATCGCCACCAATTCGCGTACCGTCATCCCTTCAGCCGCCGGTAACTGTTGTGGCAAATAAGCAACTTCACGGGCAAACGCTTTGCTGTCCCACAGCGCTAATGGCACATCATTGAGTAAGGCTTCGCCACTTGATGGTGGCTGATGGCGACCCAGCATTTTTAATAGTGTTGATTTACCGGAACCATTATGGCCGATAAGTCCGCAGACTTTGCCTTGTGGGAATGTCAGTGACAGTGGCTGTAATAAGGTTCGGCCGGGAACCGAAAAACTCAGCTCACGGAGGATAAAAGTGCTGGATTGGCTTGCCTGTTGGTCCAAGATGGTGCCCTGCGATTAAAAGTTAACGGGTTTAACAATTATTGCGACCCGAACGTTATCGAAAAATAGCGAGAAAGTGAATCGAAACGATAATAATTATCAAAGTGAAATAATTATCAAAGCAGGTAGTTTATGCGTAACCTGCGACGAACTGCAAGCGCTAAGCCAGTCGATTGAGTAGTAAGAAATGAGAGGATAAGGTGCGGGGGCAAAACAGTGGAGCTGTGGAGCATGAATAGACTGGCACGGTCGCGATAACCGTGCCAGTGGGTTAACTGTTACTGGCCGAACATATCTTTTATCCAACCGGCAACACCGTCGCCTTCGGCTTGTGGTTGCGAAGCGGGCTGGGCCGCCTTACACAACCCTTGCGGATTCTCAGTCCAGACAGGAATGGTGCGCATACCACCAGTCTCACCACAGACAAAGTTACCCGCCGAATCAATGCTCATCTCGCTAATCCCTTCCGGTGGTTGCAACACCAACGGCAGTGGAGTCTGGTTCTCCAGATAGCGGCGATACAAGGTTAACGCACCATTGGCTCCGGTCAGTTTTGCCGGGCCGTTATTGTCACGACCAACCCAGGCAATCGCCACTTCCTTACCATCAATACCGGCAAACCAGCTATCACGCAGGTCGTTGGTAGTACCGGTTTTGGCCGCCAGTGTGTATTTGGAGAATTTCACTGACAGCGAACGAGAGGTACCACGGGCCACCCCTTGTTGCATCGCATAAAGTGTCAAATAGGCCGCCTGAGCAGGTACCATGCGTTCCGCCTGTGGGAAGCTCTGATACAGCACGGTGCCATCTTCGGCAATAACCGAACGCACCGCCGATAACGGTGCACGGTTACCGCCACTGGCGATAGTCTGATACTCCTGTGCTACTTCAACCGGAGTCAGGTCAATCGCCCCCAGTAACATGGCCGGAACTGGAGTAATAGCAGCTTTCGGGATCCCTAATCGCTGCAACATCGCACTGATTTGATCCAACCCAACCGACATTCCCAGATTCACCGTCGGCACGTTCAGCGAGTTAGCCAGCCCATCAAGCAACATCACCTGACCACGGAACTGGCGATCATAGTTTTTTGGCTGCCATGATGAACCGTTTGGTAATTTGATCGACAACGGTTGATCAGATAACCAAGTGTTAAGGCGGTATTTATCTGGCTCACTCAATGCCGTCAGATAAGTGGGTGGTTTGGCAAGAGAACCGACTAAACGACGAGCCTGCATTGCACGGTTAAAGCCTGCATACTGCGGCTGTGCGCCGCCCACCATGGCACGAACTTCACCACTGAAGCGGTCAACAATCACCATCGCCGCTTCCAGATCATCCAAATGACGAGCGGCTTTCAGCGCCGGAATGCCGTCTTCAATGGCTTTTTCTGCTGCATCTTGTGAAACCGGATCCAGTGTGGTGAAGATCTTCACACCAGACAGATCGTTAATCTTGTCACCCAGTTTCTGTTGCAGTTCCTGACGCACCATCTGCATAAAGGCTGGCTGGGGAGTAATAACACCGCCTTTGGGCTGTACCCCCAGCGGGCGGGCACTAAGCATGGTGTAAAGCTCTGCGTCAATCACACCTTGATTCTGTAACAGGCGCAACACCAGATTGCGACGTTCAAGTGCCAGCGTTGGGTTACGCCATGGGTTATACAGCGACGCCCCCTTCACCATACCCACCAGCATCGCTTGCTGATCAAGGCTCAGTTCATTTACCGGGCGACCAAAGTAATACAGGCTTGCCAGCGGGAAACCACGAATCTGATCACTACCACTTTGACCGAGATACACTTCGTTCAGATACAGTTCCAGAATCCGATCTTTGCTGTAACGGTAATCCACCAACAGAGCCATATAGGCTTCGTTAAGTTTGCGCCACAGTGAACGCTCGTTGGTCAGGAACAGGTTTTTCACCAATTGCTGCGTCAGGGTACTGCCGCCCTGCACCGCTTTACCGGCAGTCAGGTTAGCGACTACTGCGCGGCCAATGGAGTACGGGCTGATGCCATCGTGCTCATAGAAATGGCGGTCTTCGGTTGCCAGCAAAGTATCGACTAACAAATCAGGGAAACCGGCACGCGGCACAAACAGACGCTGTTCACCGTTAGGTGATTGCAGCATGGTAATCAACTTAGGATCAAGGCGCAGGAAACCGAAATCACGCTGATTATCCAGATTTTGGATCTGGGCCAGACGATCGTTTTTAAACACCAAACGCGCGCGGATCTGGCCCTCTTTCGCATCAGGGAAATCAAATGGGCGGCGCAAGATATCAATACTATCGCCCTGAACCGTGAATTCACCTGGACGGGTCATACGGGTAACCTGCCGGTATTGCATCCCTTCCAGCAAATCGACCATCTCTTTTTTGCTGTAGGACATCCCCGGTTCAAGGTTAACCATGCGGCCATACACAGCGGCTGGCAGTTGCCAAACTTTGCCATCGATGCGGCTGCGAATTTGCGAATCGAGGTAAACCCCATAAATAGCCAGCACCACGGCACCGACTAAAAACAGTTTTATAAATAAGCCGAGCCAGCGGCGTTTTTTACGGGGCGGACGTGATGCTACCTTTCTTGGCATCGGCTCTTCCTCGTCATCGTAGTCATCATCGTCGTGCTCTTCGTCATCTAAATAGTCTTCTTCTTCGAACTCATCTTCATCACGCCGCCGGCGCAGTGGCCGTTTCGATGTGGCTTTGGGTAGGGCTTTCTTGCCCTTGCGCCCTATTGGCTCGCGGTCATCCCCAGACATGTATTTCTCTCCACGCGCATTGGCGATTATTGCGGCTTATACCCGTCATACTTCAAGCTGCATGCGCGTTGGCTGCGTTCAATCACCCGAATCACTTACTTATGTAAGCTCATCGGGACTCACTCGCTTGCCGCCTTCCTGCAACTCGAATTACTTTGGGTATCATATATTCCCCAATTTGTCGGATAGAAAGGGGAAACATCTGAAATTATTGGCTGTTGGCCATGTGATCTTATTTATCTTGGTAGTTTTTAGTCCGGCGAGTCGGGCGGGTGTTCGCGGGATCATCCGGCCAGACATGTTTGGGATAACGCCCTTTCATCTCTTTTTGTACCTCCCGATATGCGCCTTGCCAGAAAGCGGCTAGATCACCCGTAATCTGTAATGGCCGATGTGCCGGGGAGAGCAGTTCTAACACCACCGCCACCCGCCCGCAGGCCAGCATCGGGCTGTGTTGTTCGCCAAAGACCTCCTGCAAACGCACCGCCAGTACCGGTGGCCGCTCGACATAATAACGGATTGGCAGGCGGCTCCCCGTGGGCACAGTGTAATGAGTTGGCAGCTCAGTATCCAGCCGTTGACGTAACTGCCAGCTCAACAAGCGGGTTAATGCCTCGCTAATATTCACTTGCCGCAATCCGCGGAAAGCCCGCACGCCGGACAGCGACGGCTGTAACCACAGCTCAAGTTTGCTCAGCAAACTGTCATCATCCATCGCAGGCCAAGGCTCCTCAGGTAGCCAGCGGGCAGCAAATTGTAATCGAATGCGTAACTGCTCGGCATGCTCATCCCAATTGAGTACCTGCAACCCTTGCTCGCGTATCCAGTTAAGTAATGCCGATTGCAATGCCTCATCGCTCGGCTTGGCTAACGGTTGCGCCCGTAAGGTCAAACGCCCGATTTGCCAGCGTCGCCAGGCCCGCAGCGTACCCTTTTCTTCATCCCATTCCACCACCGTCCGCTCGTCGACTAACCGGGGTAATTGTTTTACTAGTTGTTCAACATCAATCGGCAATGCCAGCAAAATACGCGCATCCGGCCCGCTGTTGCTTTGTAATAAGTTGGCGGCCACCAGCCAGGGGGTACGTGACAGCGCCTCATCCTGAGCCATTGCAGCCCCCATACCGTTAGCCAACAGGTAGCGACCATCCAGCCCTCTCTGCTGCGCGATGCGATCAGGGTAAGCCAGTGCCAGTAATTGACCGGCGAGATTACTGTCCACGTTGCCTGAACGGCGGTTGACTCTTTGCGTCAATTGCCGTGCCCGGCGCTGCCAGTGAGGTTGCGGCCGACTAAGCCAATCGTGTAAATCAATCTGACCAGAACGGGGTGGCTCTTCCAAAATGGCGGCCAGCAATGCCGCCGTTGCCAACGCATCGGGGCTTTGCTCTGCGGCAAAGCACAACATGGCCGCCAAACGCGGTTCACAACCTAAACTCGCCATACTGCGCCCCGTAGCACTAAGGTGGCCATGGGTGTCGATGGCCCCGAGTCGCATCAATAACTCGCGCGCGACAGTGAGTGCCGCCTGCGGCGGTTGATCCAGCCAGCTCAGTTGTGCCACATCCTGACAGCCCCAATTCAGCAGTTCCAACCATAAGCTGCATAGATCGCTGTTGAGGATTTCCGGCTCACTGTATTCCGCTGCTCGCTCGGCTTGCTCTTTAGCAAACAAATGCCAGCAGATACCCGGTTCCAGCCGCCCGGCACGCCCGGCACGCTGAATCATTGAGGCCTGACTGATACGCTGAGTGACTAATCGGGTCAGGCCATTTTTAACATCAAAACACGCTACCCGTTCCAAGCCACTGTCCACCACCAGCCGGATGCCTTCAATGGTCAAACTGGTTTCGGCAATATTAGTCGCCAGCACCACTTTGCGCCGTCCGGCGAGAGCCGGTTGAATCGCTTTCTGCTGTTCACTGAGCGGCAGCGCACCATACAGCGGGCAAAGATCTGTGTCGTTGGCTACTGCACCGTGCAAGCGCTCCATCACGCGATGGATTTCACCGACACCGGGTAAAAATAGCAATAAAGAACCGGTTTGCTCATTTAATAAACGCTTAACCCGACTGGCAACCCCATCTTCAATCCGCTCATGGCTTGATAGCGGCTGATAGCAGCGATCGACGGGAAAGCTGCGCCCTGCCGAGACAATGGCTGGCGCGCAAGGAAGTAGCGAGGAAAGGCGCTGGTTGTCCAGAGTCGCGGACATGATTAACAGTTTCAGGTCATCGCGCAGCCCCTGCTGTACATCCAGCAATAGCGCCAGCGCTAAATCAGCTTGCAAACTACGTTCATGGAATTCATCGAGGATCACCAGCGAGACGCCCGTTAGCTCAGCATCCTGCTGGAGCATGCGCGTCAAAATGCCTTCGGTTACCACTTCCAAACGCGTATCTGGCCCGCTTTTGCTTTCAGCACGCATCCGATAGCCTACCGTCTGGCCGGGTTGTTCCCCCAGTTGTTGCGCCAGGCGGTAAGCCACATTTTTCGCCGCCAGCCGCCGTGGTTCCAACATGATAATCCGCCCCGGCAACCCACTGTATTGCAGGATTTGCAGCGGTAACCAGGTCGATTTTCCCGCGCCGGTCGGGGCATGGAGTAAGACTTGCGATGAGGTTTGCAACGCAGAGAGTATCTCGCTGAGCACTTCACTTACCGGTAAAGCAGTCACTGTCGCATCACGCTCTTTCTGGTTCACCACCACATTTGTCTCCATGCTCTACTTTCATCGTCAGTCATTGTAACATCATGGCCGTAGAGCGTATTTAGCCGAGTGATTATGCCAACCAGATGATAGATACCGTTGATAAAACTAAAACAAGTCTCCGTCGCATGTTCTTTGCCCTGACACTGCCTGAAACCATGCAGCAGGATATTATGCAATGGCGGGCGGCGAGCTTCCCACCAGAGGCCGGTCGCCCTATCGAGGCCGCTAATATGCACCTGACACTGGCATTTCTTGGCGATATAAGTGCCGCTAAAGCACAGGTATTGCAGCAGCAAGCCGGGCGTATCAGCCAGGCTGGCTTCAGCGTAACCTTAGATGATGTCGGCCATTGGCCTGGTTCGGGCGTGATATGGCTTGGCTGTAAAAATCCGCCCCGGGGCCTGTTGCAGTTGGCGCAGTTGCTGCGATCTCAGGCTGCGCGCAGTGGTTGCGCCCAAACATCACTGCCATTCCACCCCCATGTGACCTTGTTGCGTGGCGCTACCCGCCCGGTAGTTATACCGGCCAAAACCAATAATCAACGCTTGTGCGTAGACCACTTCTCACTGTATGAGTCAGTATTGGTGCGCGGTCGCACCCGCTATACCCTGATACAAAGCTGGCCGCTGGCTAGCGGCGAAAGGAAATTTGATGACGTCTAACCCTCAATTGTTATCTTTTAACCCACGGTTACAGCCCGCCACACTTATCCTGCGGTATAAACGCTTTTTAGCTGATATTGTGACACCCGCTGGAGAATCATTAACTATTCATTGCGCTAATACCGGGGCAATGACGGGTTGCGCGACGCCCGGAGATACAGTTTGGTATTCGACCTCAGATAACCCGAAACGTAAGTATCCCCACAGTTGGGAGTTAACGCACACCCAAAGTGGTGATTGGATTTGCGTAAATACCTTACGGGCCAATGAGTTAGTTAGCTCTGCGATAGATAAAAACCATATTGTTGAATTATCTGGTTACACTTCTGTCAAAAGAGAGATTAAATATGGAGACGAGAACAGCCGTATAGACTTGTTATTGCAGGCAGAAAATAGGTCTAACTGCTATATTGAAGTCAAGTCGGTTACCTTATTACAGCAACAGTGTGGGTATTTCCCGGATGCCGTCACCCTACGGGGTCAGAAGCATCTCAGGGAGTTACAAAGCATGGTTGCCGACGGTCACCGGGCGGTACTTTTTTTTGCCGTATTGCATACGGGCATCAGGCAAGTCGCTGCGGCCCGACACATTGACAATCGCTATGCAGAATTGCTGGCCCAGGCTCAGCAAGCAGGAGTGGAGGTTATTTGCTACGGTTTTCAACTATCGCCTGACGGTATTGCGCTGGACGCCCGCTTACCGTTATTACTGGCCGAAACGCTCTCACCAACAAGCGCTGAATAAAGAAGCGATTATTGGAGAAAGTTGTTCGCCAAATACGCCTTCCTTCACACCATTGTCAAGCAGGCGACAGGAATAATTGCTAACCTACCTTCCTTCTGGTATTTATAGCGGCCTGATTTTTCCCCGTATTGGGGATTTCGATAGTGCGTATGAATGTAGGAGAAGCATCATGCAAGAAGGGCAAAAACGTAAAACCTCGTCCTTGAGCATTCTCGCCATCGCTGGGGTAGAACCGTACCAAGAGAAGCCAGGCGAAGAGTATATGAATGCCGCCCAGCTGTCGCATTTCAAGCTGATTCTTGAAGCATGGCGCAACCAGCTCAGGGATGAAGTGGATCGTACTGTATCGCACATGCAAGACGAAGCCGCTAATTTCCCTGATCCGGTAGACCGCGCTGCGCAGGAAGAAGAGTTTAGTCTTGAACTTCGTAACCGCGACCGCGAGCGTAAACTGATTAAAAAGATCGAAAAAACGCTGAAAAAAGTCGAGGATGACGATTTCGGTTTCTGCGAGTCTTGTGGCGTAGAAATTGGTATCCGTCGTCTGGAAGCACGGCCAACTGCAGATTTGTGCATTGACTGTAAAACCCTGGCCGAAATCCGCGAAAAGCAGATGGCAGGCTAACTGCATACCCAATGAAATTGGCGTTGTAGATAGGCAGCAAGCGAACGAATCCCGATGCGCTAACAAACAAGTAATTCGGGCGAGAGGCGTAGCTAACAACCCTACAACTCCAAATATGAAGGGTATAACACGGTGCCAGAGTCACCTCCGGCACCGTATCTATTAAGCGGAATTCCCTTCCCTTTTTATGTCCGAAGATATCAGTACTCAACAGCCCAGTGTGCTGCAACATTATGTTCAGCAACACTATGTTCAGCAACATAAGTACGTGGGCCGTTTTGCCCCATCCCCGTCTGGTGATTTACATTTTGGTTCACTGATTGCCGCACTCGGGAGTTACCTGCAAGCCCGTGCTCAACGCGGGAACTGGCTAGTTCGCATTGAAGATATTGACCCCCCCCGAGAAATTCCCGGAGCTGCTTCCCGTATCCTGGCGGCATTAGATCACTATGGCCTCCATTGGGACAGTCAGGTTATCTATCAGTCCCAGCGTCATGAAGCCTATCGCGCCACATTAGACTGGTTGAAACAGCAGGGCCTGAGTTATTACTGCACGTGTACACGCAGCCGCATTCAACAGCTAGGGGGATTCTACGACGGTTATTGCCGTGACCGCCATTTACCTGCTGATAGTGCCGCCATTCGTTTGCGACAGACACAGCCGATTTATGCCTTTTATGATAAATTACTGGGTGAGTTGCATGTTGAATCTGCGCTGGCACAAGAGGATTTTATTATCCGCCGCAGAGATGGCTTATTTGCTTATAATTTAGCTGTGGTGGTTGATGATGCTTTTCAAGGCGTGACAGAAATTGTGCGTGGGGCTGATTTGATTGAACCTACCGTGCGCCAAATAGCCCTCTACCAACAGTTACAGCAGCCCGCTCCGAGCTATTTGCACTTGCCATTGGCACTGAATCATGACGGTAATAAGTTATCCAAGCAAAACCATGCAACACCTCTACCGGATGGCGATCCGCGCCCGATTTTGGTTGATGCATTGAAGTTTTTACATCAACCGCTGCCAGAATGCTGGCAAGATCTTGATTTACCGTTATTATTACGTTTTGCAGTCGAAAATTGGACGTTGGCAGCAATTCCGCTTCACGGGGCAATAGCAGTCACTGAAAACACAACGGCATTCTCAAAGTAAGCACGGTGAGCTATGATTAGCCGCTGTTTTTCTGTAGTTCTGTTATTTATTAGCCACTATCGAGGTGTACCATTTTTACCCGAGTAGCCAATTTCTGCCGTAAGGTACTGATTCGCGATGATAAATCAGAACGCGATAACAAAGCTGTCCGTGATGATACGGCCCGTGATGGTAGTGCCCGTAAAGATAAAGTGCCCGGTGAAGATAACGTGGCCCGCAAAGAGAAAAGGCCTGCCAGAACAAATACTGGCCGCAAGAATCATGCGGTGCCTGCTTCACAACAGAGTGCGATGACGATTATTCCGCGAGATCAGCACAATATTTCCCGTAGAGAGATCAGCGATAATGCGCTGAAGGTTCTCTATCGCCTGAATAAATCAGGCTATGAAGCCTATCTGGTTGGCGGCGGCGTCCGCGACCTGTTACTGGGCAAAAAACCGAAAGATTTTGATATCACCACCAGCGCGACACCAGAACAAGTGCGGAAATTATTCCGTAACTGTCGTCTGGTTGGTCGCCGTTTTCGCCTGGCCCATGTCATGTTTGGCCCTGAGATCATTGAAGTTGCCACTTTCCGTGGCCACCATGAGCAACAACCGGCGGAAGATAGCGACAAGAACTCTTCCCAGCAAGCGCAAAATGGCATGCTGCTGCGTGACAATATTTTTGGCACCATCGAAGATGATGCTCAGCGCCGTGATTTCACCATTAACAGCCTCTACTACGGTATTTCTGATTTTGCCCTGCGTGATTACACCGGTGGCTTGCGTGATCTGAAAGAGGGCATTATCCGGCTGATTGGTGATCCTGAAACTCGTTACCGTGAAGATCCCGTGCGCATGCTGCGTGCAGTGCGTTTTGCCGCCAAATTGGATATGACGATCAGCCCGGAAACCGCTGAGCCGATCCCACGTCTGGCCTCATTACTGCACGAGATCCCGCCAGCGCGCCTGTTTGAAGAATCACTCAAACTGTTGCAATCGGGTTATGGTTATAAAACCTATTTAAAACTGTGTGAATATCAGTTGTTCCAACCATTATTCCCATTGATTGCACGCAATTTCACTGAGCAGCATGACTCTCCGATGGAGCGCATCCTGGTTCAGGTACTAAAAAATACTGACCATCGTTTGCATAATGATCAACGCGTCAACCCAGCGTTCTTATTTGCGGCTATGCTTTGGTATCCGTTGATTGAACATGCGCAAAAACTGACGCAGGAAAGCGGTTTGGCGTATTACGATGCCTTTGCGCTGGCAATGAATGATGTGCTGGATGAAGAGTGCCGTTCGTTGGCCGTTCCAAAACGTATTACCTCACTGGTACGGGATATCTGGCTGCTGCAACTGCGCCTGTCTCGCCGTCAGGGTAAACGTGCGCACAAGTTGATGGAACATCCGAAATTCCGTGCTGCTTATGATCTGTTAGCGCTGCGGGCTGAAGTGGAAAATAACCATGAGTTGCAGCGTTTGACACAATGGTGGGGGGAGTTCCAGGAAGCCACACCGCTTCAGCAGAAAACCATGCTGAATACGTTAGGGGCTGATCCGGCACCACGACGCTCTCGTCCCCGCCGCCCACGTAAGCCAGCACCACGTAAAGAAGGGGCATAATTCGCATCATGATCCGGGTCTATATCGCGTTAGGCAGCAATCAGGCCATGCCACTGCAACAGGTTAAAACCGCCCTGGAAGCGTTGGAGCATCTACCACGCACCCGGTTAGTTGCATGTTCGCCATTTTATCGCACCAAACCGTTAGGCCCACAAGATCAGCCAGATTTTCTTAATGCCGTGGTAGCGTTAGATACCTCACTACCACCCGAGCAACTGCTGGACCACACTCAAGCTATTGAACGCAATCAGGGCCGGGTAAGGAAAGAACAACGCTGGGGGCCACGAACGCTGGACCTGGATATCATGCTGTATGGCTCACAGGTGATAACAACCGATCGCCTGACTGTGCCGCACTATGGTTTGAAAGAGCGCGAGTTTATGCTCTATCCGCTGGCTGATATCGCACCTGACCTGATTTTCCCCGATGGCGAAACATTATCAGAACGTCTTAAATGGGTGGATAAAAACGGTCTGGTGCCTTGGTAACTCATACTTGCCAAATTCAACATATAGCATCCCTATCTGATATCCCCTCCATCTTAACCCCTTGTCTCAGGAGAAAAGAGTGATGAAAGCCACCACCATGAGCCACTTGCGTCAATGGAAACAAGAAAAGCGTAAGTTCGCCACACTGACAGCCTATGATGCCAGTTTTGCCCAGTTGTTTGTCGAGCAAGGTATTGAGGTACTGCTGGTGGGTGATTCGCTCGGTATGACGTTACAAGGCTTCGACTCGACTCTGCCAGTCACCACCGCGGATGTGGCTTATCACACCCGTGCGGTGCGCCGAGGTGCGCCTCATTGCCTATTATTGGCCGATATGCCCTTCATGAGTTATGCCACACCAGAGCAAACATTTACTAATGCCGCAGAGTTGATGCGCGCCGGGGCCAATATGGTCAAACTGGAAGGCGGTAGCTGGTTATGTGATACCGTGCGCATGCTCGCTGAACGTGCCGTTCCGGTATGCGGACATCTGGGATTAACCCCGCAGTCAGTTAATATCTTCGGTGGCTACAAAGTACAAGGCCGCGAAGAAGTAGCAGCGAATCAGCTACTGAAAGATGCACTGGCACTTGAACTCGCGGGGGCGCAATTATTGGTACTGGAATGCGTGCCAGTAGAACTGGCAAAACGGGTTAGCGAAGAGCTGGCTATTCCGGTGATTGGTATTGGTGCTGGTAATGTCACTGACGGGCAGATACTGGTTATGCACGATGCGCTGGGCATTACTGGCGGTCATACCCCTAAATTCAGTAAGAATTTCCTGGCACAAAGTGCCGGTGATATTCGCGCCGCCATTAAGCTGTATATTCAGGAAGTTGAAAGTGGCCTATATCCGGCGGAAGAACATACATTCCAGTAAATTGTGCTGATAATACGCTGCTATTACATCCTATTTATACCCAATAGATTTCAAGATGCAGGAAGGCGGCAAGCAGAGGCGAGGCCCATGAATGGGTCGAGTAACCACCACCTGCAATTTGAAAGATGACCGGTATCGGAGAAAAGAATGCTGATTATTGAAACCCTGCCGCTATTGCGCCAGCAAATTCGCCGTTGGCGTCAGGAAGGAAAGCGAGTTGCACTGGTACCAACCATGGGTAACCTGCATGAAGGGCATATGACATTAGTGGAAGATGCCAAAACCCGTGCCGATGTGGTGGTCGTGAGTATTTTTGTCAATCCGCTGCAATTTGAACGCCCGGATGATTTAGCTCGCTACCCACGCACTTTGCAGGAAGATTGCGAGAAGTTGACCCGTCACGGTGTGGATCTGGTATTCGCCCCTGCGGCAGTCGATGTCTATCCAGCCGGTCTGGAAAGCCAGACCTATGTCGACGTCCCTGCCCTGTCTACTATTTTAGAAGGTGCCAGTCGCCCTGGTCATTTCCGTGGTGTATCCACTATCGTCAGCAAACTGTTCAATCTGGTGCAACCAGATGTTGCCTGTTTTGGTGAAAAAGATTATCAGCAACTGGCACTGATCCGTAAAATGGTGGCGGATATGGGCTATGACATCAATATTATCGGGGTGCCGATTGTGCGGGCGAAAGATGGTCTGGCACTGAGTTCCCGCAATGGCTATCTGACGGCTGAAGAGCGAAAAATCGCCCCGCAGCTCAATAAGATAATGCAAGCTCTGGCCGAGAAACTGATCTTGGGTGAAAGGCAGATTGATGATTTGCTGGCTGACACCGCAGAGCAATTACGTCATGCCGGTTTTACCCCGGATGAACTGTTTATCCGCGATGCCCACACCTTGCAACCATTGACCGTCGACAGTAAACAAGCCGTTATCCTGCTGGCCGCCTGGCTGGGTAAAGCACGCCTGATTGATAACCAACAGGTTGATTTACGTAGTTAACCCCGGACTGCGGTGAATAGCGGCCTAGCCCGGTTTTCACCGCACATCCCCTTTCCCTGCTCCTCTTATTCTTCACTAAACAAGGTGTTAACCCGAAAGCATTTTCTCTGTCTTTGGTATGTAATACATCGAATAAATAAAAGGGGATTGAAGATGGAAATTAGGGTTGGAAACCCTCTGTTTTCTACTGAGATTAGTCACTCAGTCATCGCAAATATAGCGAAAAACACAACACCACCATCGATGAGTCTATGGGAGATAATAAAGGACTTTTTCTGTTGTACCCATCATGCTGAAGCATTGGATTGTCTCTATCAACTGTGCCATCCTGTGAATAATACCGATGCAATGAACCCGGAGGAAATTCGCGGCAACATAGCAAAAGCGTTTAATCAATTAAAACAGTTAGCAGCACCAGGATATGAAGATAGATTTTCTCATCCTGATAGCCCGAATGAGCAAGAGCAACATTTCATTATTACTGATAA
>NZ_JAZGQA010000094.1:0-17112 GCF_048593855.1 Yersinia sp. 2542 StPb PI | reverse complement strand
GAATTTTATTTTTTATTTGCCTGTGTTAGTGCATTTATCCTACATTCACCCCACTTAATTCTCGATAAACACAAAGTAACATCATGCTTTTTTTTATAAAAACACAAGGCTCATCTTTTGGTAATTTGCACATAGCCAGTAGTGAGCAACTTACCGCTGGGTTCAACGCAATACCCTGAAATGGAAAAACGGCCAGGCAGCCAGCAAACGACAAATTGGTCGGGAATCTATTTGGACAGCATTTATGCTAGCCCGTAGGATGAGCTGACTCAAGTCAGTGATTCGGGTGAGTGAGTGCCGCTAACAACGCTGCGGCGTCAAGAACGAAGGGAACAGCCAAAGTCATTGTCGTTGCAGCCAGGCAGCCAGCAAACGAATCCCGATGAGCTGACTCAAGTCAGTGATTCGGGTGAGTGAGTGCCGCTAACAACGCTGCGGCGTCAAGGACGAAGGATGTAGCGCGCCTCAAACACCTCTCGCGGTAATGGCTCTGAAAACAAAAAACCCTGCCCGCAGTAAATACCGTGGTTTAGCAACCATTGACGTTGCTCATCGGTCTCGACACCTTCGGCCATCACTCGCAACTTTAATACTTCTGAAATAGTGGCGATAATTCGCGCCATTACATCATCTTCTGGCAGGTGCTCCACAAAGCATTTATCGAGCTTAATCATGCTGATTGGTAGGCCTTTCAGGTGATTGAGATATTGAAGACTTGAATATCCCATACCAAAATCATCCAAAGCGATCGACAAACCTAGCCCTTGTAATTCGCGCAGTAGCCCGAGAGCTTCATCCAGATTCTGAATACGGGCGGTTTCGGTTATTTCCAGTAATAATTGGCGCGGGTCGATTTGATACTGATCGATGATGGTTTTCAGATGCGGTAAAAACTGATCACTCTGCACCTGCAAACCCGAAATATTTACTGCCAAAGATAGGGTAATCCCTTGTGCTTTCCAGTCAGCCAGAATGCGGCATGCCTCTTCCAGTACCCAGTTACCCAGTGGCATCATCACGCCCCCCTCTTCCGCTCCGGGGACAAACTCTGAAGGGGAACGATAACTGCCATCCGGTTGGGGCCAGCGTAACAACGCTTCTGCACCGATAACCCGCTGATCTTGCATATTCCATTGGGGTTGTAAAAACAGCCTGAAGTCGTGATTTTCAATTGCCTGTAAAATGTCATGCTCCTGAGTCAGTCGCTTTTGCGTTTTCTCAGTCAAATGCGGCTCAAACACGATAATCTGGTTTCGCCCCTGATGGTGAGCGGCCATCATCGCAGTACTGGCATTGCCCATCAGAGACTCGGCTGTTTCATCTTGGTATTGGTAATCAGTAATCCCAATACTGGCGCTGGGCCGCAGTTGCATATTGCCAAAGACTAAGGGTTGGGTAATTTGCAGCATAATCCGCCGCGCCAACTGCATCGCCGGGAACGGGCGGCTGATCCCTCTGGCAAGTACTGCAAACTCAGTTTTACTCAGTTGCGCCAGCAAGCTGTTTTCATCAATGCATTGTTCAAGTTGCTGTGCCATCGTCAACAAGAGCTGCCGGTGCTGCTCTTCACTCATTACGCCGGACACTTCTTGCAATGTTTCAATGCCAATGACTAACAGGTGGAATTTCTCAGCATGCATACCAGCTGCAATTTCCTGCTCAAGTAGAGCCATAAACAACGGGCGGTTGGGGAGTTCAGTCACCGGGAAACGGGTATTTATACGGGTCATATCCGTATAAGCTTCGGCTAATAGTTGCTGGTTACGGTTGTAATTGTGTACCAGTACGCCTAATTCATCATCCTGATGGTGGGCAGGTAAGGACAGTTGGTGGTTAAGCACACCTTGCTGACCAATCTTTTCCAGCTCTTTGGCCATCGCCCGCAATGGATGAATAATCAGGCGATTAATACACCAGGCGATAGAGACCGAAAGTACCAATGCCAGTAACAAATAGGTCGATAGCATGGCCGACAGTGCACTGAGAATGAACTGATACATACGAAATGAATCGGCTCGCAACACTAAATGTGCCAGTGGCTGCGGATTTGCGGATACCCGCTCCAGTGCATACAGCGGTATTGTTATCTGTACTGGCAGGGAAAAAATACGCTTAGCCCAGCGTGGAACAGGCCGTTCTGTGGGGAAGTTAGCATGTAATACCTGAATCTGATTCGGTAATATCACTTCAGCGCGGCTGAGAATACCAATCGGTAACAAGCTATTGAGGATTTTTTTGGCTTGTGGGACATCGACACTTAGTATGGCTTCTGACAACGGTTGGCGAACCGAATATGCGATGCTCTCCAACTGCTTGGCGTAGTCATCTTTGCGCTGCTGCACAAAGTGGAACAACTGAAGGACGATAAAAATACAGATGGTCACCAGTGCCACAACTGCCACTGCCGCCATTTGTTTAATCGTTAATGAACGCCTTACCTGCAAACTCGCTCTCCGCCAATGCCAACTGAATAATATAAGAGGGTGCCATGGTGATATGGCGACTCGTCGATGCTGTCTGAGTATACCCTTCTTGCTTGAAGTTGCCGCGATGTTAGCGGCTCTCCACTCTCGAAGCACTAACCAGCATCAGCTTATGGCTCGCTCACAGCGAGCCGGTTACTTTGGGTGTATGATACTCGATCGCGTTCAGATTTTATCTGGTGAAACCAAACCGGAGGGGAAGAATACCGTGGGTTTCAGTCTTTTCCTATCAGGATCGCAACGTCAGAGTGCTATTTCTCACTCTAACGTTGTTTTTTCGTGCAAATCATCACGACCCAATGATTACTTAAAATCTGCGTATGGCACCAATGGCTGTGGTGGCATATCCAGTGAGCCTTGCCAGCCAGCCAGAGAGTAACGCAAGTAGATAAGCGCATGGCTTGGGGTATAGTCCTTCGCCTGCTGGATATCAACCCCAGCCCCCAATGTCCAATGCGAACTCAACCGGCGCTCGATCAAGGCGCGCAAGGTATAACCCACCCCATTGCTGCTATCACCATCATCGGGTTCATACCGGTCTGGAATGGTCTGGATACTGTGGTTGAGCAGATTTTGCAGTGGATAACGCGCCCGTGAGCTGGTTGCCGAATGTGAAACAGACACCGACCCACCCAACTCCCACGACCAGTTAGCCGTCCGCTGCCGATAGTTTACCGGAATAGCCAATGACAGATATTTTTGCGGACTGTAATACCCGCCCTGGCCTAGCGTATAACCGCTGAGGTCTTTTTGATAATGCCACCACATCCCGTTCAAACCGACGGTAACACGGCGGTTATCTTCGTTGATTAGCTTGTAATAATAACCCGTCATAAAGCGCAGCCGCTGGTTATCCGCCACATTCTGCCCGGTCAGGTAATGATAACTTAAATCGCTCCACACTCCGTGAGCCTCACCTCGGTCATAACTGGCTCCCAGGCTCACACCGTTGGCACGCACGCCCCCCCAGGTCACATTGGTATTCGGATCTTTGGCTCCGGCAAAGGCCAGCATCGAGCTGGATATTGGCCGACGTGACGCCGTGGCGGTCCAGCCAATATGATTCCAACTATTGCTGTATGCCAACCCACCGACCACATCAACGACATCAAAACCCATCGGTGTAGTACCGAGATCAGTTTCCCAACTGTCATTTTGCCAGCCCACGGCAACACTGGTACCCGTTGCCTGTTGATGTAGATTAGTCTGACATGGCTTTTCTGTCTGGTAACAGGTACCGGCTTTATATCGAGTATTCTTGTCAAAGGTCCCGGCATCCATCTGCACCGTATCTGTTCGTAAGAAAGCCCGACCATCAGCCAGCGAGGTATCTACCTGCAACATGGTGTTGTGCGCCCGGAGATCAGAAATCCCTTCCGTGCCGCTTGACCGCAGGTAGTCGTGATCAATCGTGATACGGGTATCCTGCTGGCGATAAAGGTCAGCGGCATCAGAACGAATGCCCCGCTTAAGCCAGTCATCGGTGGCCTGATTGCGGGTCAGCAAGGTATAACTGTCGTTATCCGCCGCCAGTGTCGGTGTGATACCACTGGCTACCATGGCATGTTTGAAATCATCTTGTGCCGCAGCGGGTTGCCCCTGCACTTGTGCTAATCGACCTGAATCACGGAATATCAATGCATTATCCTGTGAGGGTCCCCCTTTAGCTGCCACCGGTTTCAAGTGCTGGAAGATCTCTGCCGCTTTTTGTGGCTCACCCACACCGTACCAGGCATTGGCTATCCGCCGCTGGGCGCTTAAGCTAACCCCGTCACCGGAAAGTGGCTCATGTTGTAAATATTGGCGAGCGTCACTGAGACGGCCTTCAGCAATATAAGCCTCAATCTCACCCAGAATAGCATCGGGGTTTTGTGGCTCGCGCGCCCGAACTCGCTGATACCCCACCAGCGCCGCGTGATAGTCACCACGCTCTAACGCCCAATCGGCAAGCGTCAAGTCAATGGCAGTGTTGGCTGGCTGTTGACGTAATAGGGTTATCGCCCCTACTTCATCACCACTAGCCCGCAGTTGGCGAGCTAATGTCAGTAGCTGAGCAAATTTCAAGCGCTGGTCTAAAGCGCGGATATTATCGTTCCAGTGCAGGGTTAGCAGTGTTGCCAAATGCACCAATGCCTGACTATCACGCCCGGTGCTGGAGAGATACAGCGCATAGGCATATACCTGCTCGGGGTCTTTCGGCTTACGGCTCGCTAATTGGTGGAACTGTGCGTCAGCTTCCACCAAATGCCCCTCTTGCGCTAACGCTTGTGCCAGCCGGTAGGTTATCCAGACATCATCCGGGGCCATCTTCAGCGCCTGGCGATATCTTTCCGCTGCTTGATGCCATTGTTGCTGCGCCGCCAGATTTTCGGCTTGTTGTTTCAGCATATCGACTTGCAGGCTGTCTAATGTGTCACGCATTTTGGCTTGTTGACTGCGTGGCAAACTGCTCAGATAACTCAGTGCTTTTTGCGGCGATTCGCGCTGGTAGATATAGGTTAGCCCTCGTACCGCACTGCCGTTTGATGGGTCCAGACGGAGTGCCTGCTGATAATACTGCTCGGCCGTTTTATCATCATGACGGGCCACGGCAACATCAGCCAAACCAATCAATGCATAGCTGTCGCTGCCATCAATATGGCGCGCTTGCTGGTATTTCTGTTGTGCCACCCCGGTATTACCGGCTTTCAGCGCTTTATCCCCCTCGTCATTTAGCAGCCAGTAGCGATTGGTTTTTATCAGGCTGATCCACTTGTCGCTTTTCAGACCATCTTTATCTGATTTTTGCGCCAGTTCAAACAAGCGCAGAGCTTGGGCACGGTCACCACTACGGGCATATGCCAGACCCAGCGCGCCGAGGATCTCGGGGTCATTAGGTGCGGCAGCCAGTGCCTGTTTTAGTGCGGGGATCGCCGCCACCCCGCCACCGCTGTCTACTTTTGCCAATCCACTTAAACGCGCTTGATAAGTCGGTGAAGCCAGCATGGCCTGCTGGCTGGCTAATGCTTGACGGGCGAGATTAGCCTGAGGGCCAGACGAGAAGATGTTGAGGAAATGGGTCAGCGCCGCCACGCTTTGTGGACTGACAGTCATGGTTTTGACCGTCTCCATCCACAAGTCTGCGGCATCTGAAGCTCCCACTGGGTCTGCGGCCACTTTCTCCAATATGGCATAACCTTGCGTGGCATTTTGCTGATTGAAATACAGGCGCGCCAAGGCCATTCGCAGCGCGACATTACCGGGGTATTGTTGGTCAAGCGCGGCTAATTTCTGGGTGGCGAGGGCTTCCTGCCCCGGTACACGTGCGACCAACCGCCAGTATTCCACAGCAAGATCCAGTGTTGGTGGTTTGCCTTGCAACAGTTGATCATATTGAACTTTGGCCTCAGTCACCCGCCCGGCGGTCGCTAACAGACGCGCTTGTTGTAATTGTTGGCGTACCTCCGGCTTAGTCAGCGCCAACAGCAGTTTAGCCCGCTGATAAGCCTCTGAGTCGGGTGCCAATTGTTGCAGCTTATCCAACTGTTTTTGTGCTTCAGCCAAATTACCCTGTCTCAGAGCCTGGCGCATTCCTGCCGCCACCACTTCCGGGTTATTCGAGTCCATCATATTCAAGCGATACAGTGATTGCTTAACCAACTCGTCTCTATTGGTTGCTTCCCCTAGCCGTACCTGCTCCAGTAAAAACTGGGTCGGTGAGATAGGCTCTGCGCCCTGCGCCGGAGTGGTAAAGGCTTGGGACAACAGCGCTAAGCTTAAGAGCCAGTATATTTTAATGTTGCGCATTGACTGTTCCATGAGGGCTGAAGCTCACCCTGACGATTGAAACTATAACGATGCTGCGCCCATCCCTGACCAAACAATGTCAGCACCGCACTGTAATAGGCATCTGCGGGCGGTGGCGAATCTTGCACACGTTGTTGTTGCACGCTCAAGGTTTGCTGATTATAGGGTTCAGGGCTACTGGCTAAGAATGGCAGTAATGCTGCCGAGAACCCTTCCGATCCCTTACCACTGGTTTTACCGTTACTGGTATCCGTATTTTCTGGTGGTACCCCACGTTGTTGGGTTACCGCCGCCATCGGCTGGAAGCGCTGGATTAATATAGTCTTTTCTGGGCTGTTATTGGACAACATACCAACCCACAAATAGCTGCGTATCGCATCGTAGCTACCGACATCGGGCCGTGTCTCATCAGGTTGCCAGCCTTTGCCCTCTTGCCAAACCACCCAATCAGGGGAGAAACCATAGGGTGCCGTTTCAAGCAATAAGCGCTGATTGACTTTAACCATCGCTTTCCACGGCCCCGTCAAAGAGGCAAAGCGGGCCAACAGTTGTGGCGGCAGATAACTTGGGTTGAGCCGCCAACGGTCATCATCATTAAAACCAATTTTTCCCGGCAATAGCATTTCGCCAAGGCCCGGAATATTCACCACTTCCTCTTGAGCGATACGTTGCAGCAACAAAGTACCCATCGTCTGGTAACGGCGGCTATCCCATAGCCGCCCCGCTTCCAGCAAGCTGTATGCAATCCATAGATCCGCGTCAGAGGCCGAATTGGGGTCCAGAACATCCCAATTATTATCTTTGCGTTGTCCCCATAGCCATACCGGCAGACGTGCGGTTAAATCCCCAGCGGCCAGGTTGTTTTCCGTCCAGGATAATAATTGGTCAAAGGTTTCCCGATCATTGGCAACCAGAGCAAAAAACAACCCATAACTCTGTCCTTCCGACGTGGTGACTTTCCTCGGGCTGCTGGGATCAATAACGCGCCCGCCATCGCTGACATAGTCATGTTTGAACTGCTGCCATGCTGGCCAATCACATGTTGCTGCGCTACCAAAACTGACGAGCAGCAGGGCACAGATCTGTCGCTTAAACATCACGACCTTCAACATCAATCTCGCTCATCAGGTGATAACCGGCGGCGACTGATCAGACGTAATACACGCCAGACCATCATTGCAGCCATAACCACGACCAATACGGCCACCCCTGCCAACAGTACCGGATGGGTAGATAAGGTATGCCAGATACGTTCCCACCACGGTAAATGACCGACATCATAGGTCTCACCAACTCGCAGGCTGTTGACGCCCGACTCGCGAATAACCGCGACCGAGCCAAATATCGCTTCGCGTTTGCCGGTATCAAGCATGGCATTGTTCAGTAAGGTATAACCACGCGAACTGTCGGCCAATAACGCCACAATACTGCGCTGAGGGAAGTGAGGTGACTGTAGACCGATAATCGCCGACATCGCCCCTTCAGAGCTTATCGTCGCCTGGCTGTCTGCTACCCAATCTGATTGCGGTACCATCATGGTTGGTAAGCCGGTTTGCCGGTTTGGCATTTTTACCCAACTCAGGGTCTGTTCCACCAGCACGTTAATCTTTCGATCATTGCGCAGTTCTGGCGGAATGGTGCCAATAATCAACACATCTGCATCTTTCTTCGCCGCCTGTGACCAATCATCGGTAATGTTAATACCGACCGCGGGATAACCCACCTGCGCCCCGATATTTCCCACCGCATTGAGTAGGGTGGTTATCTGTGCTGGTGCCGGGTTTGGTGGTACCAGAACTAGCGTTTCGGAGAGATCAGCCATACGGCTGAAGGGGAATCCAGCATTGGCAAATGCCCGCAGATCAGGCATTTCCATAAAGTGACGGTAGCCGGAGAAATCAATCGTAGAGTTACCGTCAATTACCGCGTGATTCGGCGCGGTAGAATAGGTTTCACATCGCCCCTCGGCACCGCTTGCCAGCAAGGTGCTGTAATCAAAATCAAAACGTAGTTGATTAGTCGCGCCCAGTTTCAAGGACGGAATGCTTAGCCTTTTGGCGGCATCCTGTAAGCCTTGTAGCAGTGGCAGACGCAGGATCTTACTGTCTTCGGGCATATTCGGTGACAGTGGGTAATCCTGCACAAACTGATTATTCAAGCTGATACTTAAGCGGGAACCATCCATCAAACGTGTTGAGGTGTAACGATATATCAAGCGCATATCGATACCAGCACTGCGAGTCAAGAACAAATCCGGTGGCAGATTCATCGCTAATGAAATCGGCGGCGGCAGTAATCCCGATGTTTGCAGTTGCTCAGGATATTGCTGCAACTCAGCAAATGTCATCGGGCGGTCGGTACGCACCCAATTTGGTGCATCATAAGGCAGGCGAGGTGCTAATGGCTCAACCTTATCCACCGTTACATTCTGACCACGAAACAGAATATTGCCTTGCGCGATCCCCTGTGCCGCAGTAATCAGGTCATTATCATCGCGCCCCAGAATCAGCAATAACTTCACATACGGGTTATTCGGATGACTGATGATTTCCACCGTTGGAGCTTTCACCGGCGGGTAATCTTTTAGGAAATCAGGGCGTTGAGCGTTAGTCGCGAATACTACGCCATGCTGAGTAGGCAGTTGGTTATACAATACCGGGAAGTTCTGCCCATGCCATTGCGCCTTATCACCAAACCATGAGGCCAGAATAGCCGCGGCCCGCTGCTGCGACACATCAGGTGCAGCAGCAAATATCACGGGTAGAATCAGCGGGCGATTATCTCTGGCATCAAAAAATGGCTCAGGAAAGTGGGATAAATCATTTTTAACCAGCAGCGATTGATAGCGCAAATCCAGTGAGCTGGACTTACTGACATCCAACCACAGGGTATTGCTCGCTGGGTTCTCACAGATATTTTGATAATGGCCGACAAAAACTAACCGCAAGCGGTTGAAATCAGTGATGTAACGCGGATCGATCGGTAATTGAAGGTGGGTGGGTTTACCAAGCTGATCTTTGGTGATCGCCATGACGCCCATCAGTTCATCATTCAGCAAGATTTTCACCTGCGACTCCACCGGGATCAGCGAAGGTGATGGCGTAAACTCAAGATTCAAGGTCGCATGAGTCACCACCTCATCACTGCGCACGCCGAACTCAAGCTGGCCTTCAGGGTTAGTGCCACGCAAGGAGAAGGTCCCCGGCGGCGGCGCGATTTTGGCAAACGAATATTCTACGTCGCGCACCGGTATATCACCCGATATTGCGGGTATCTGCGCCGCGTCAGTGGCCATGACCGCCGATTGAGCTGACGGTACCGTTGGAGTTTCAGCATGGGTGAATGACGTCAATCCCAAAGCCAATGCGGTAAACCACGTTATTTTTCTCATCACCATACCATCATCAATGTTGAGCCACTGTCTGGCCTTGGCTACTCGGAGCCTGATTTTTACCGACGCCATGGGGTACAAATGACGCTATCCAGGCAATCAGGGAAGTAAATCCTACTAATACATTTCGCATTACCGGTGGCGCATAGCTGGCCATACGGACATATCCTTTAAAGCCCAGCGCCAACACATCGCGCAGGCTTTCAATTGGCTTATCTTCAGGAAAACCATCCTGCCACAGCGCCCAGGTATCGGCACGGGCAAAGGTACACTGTATAAAATCAATATGTTGTGCCACGCTCAGTTGATGCATTCGCATCCCGGCTTTAGTGCCGAAGGCACGGGTCACCTCACAGGGGAAGGTGTACTCCTGCGCCCCACGTTTGAGCAGTAAATGAACCGCCTCACCCTCTTGCAGTAATCCGGCTTCGCGCATTTCAATCCCCACGCCACCATCGGAATAGTCGCGCAATGTACAGGAGAACAAGTGACCATCAGCACGAGCTACTGCGGCTGGCATGGCTATCTCGACCCGGTGTGACTGGCGCACTTGTTTAGCTTCAACTGCCACCGCGACGGCACCGCCTAAAATCGTCATGTTATAAATCACCCACACCAAGCTGATAACCACCGTCATAATTTCATTCGACGGGCCATGACCCAAACGCCACAAACCCGCAATCAGGCCGGCAACATTGAGAAGAACCAGCGCGATATACGGGCGGGTGATCACCCAATCCACATGCTGCTCTTCAACCAACCCCCCTTTCGACGTCACGTTAAACGTCCCTTTGTGTGGGCTGAGAAGTGCCATGGTGGTCGGACGGGCGATATACCATGCCAACACCGTTTCATAGATTTCACTCCAGAAGGAATGGCGGTATTTCCCTTGCAGACGGGAGTTGGTCAGACTGGCATGGATCATATGCGGCAGCACATAGAGTGCAATCGCCAGTGCCGGAGCAAAAATGATGTAAGCATGCAGCAACAAGAAAGCCAGCGGAGCGGTTAGAAAGATTAAGCGTGGAATACCGGATAAAAAGTGCAGCATGGCATTGGCATAACATAAGCGCTGGACTAACTTCAGCCCCTTACCCAGTAGCGGATTATCCAGCCGGAAGATCTGAACCATGCCCCGCGCCCAGCGGATACGCTGCCCGATATGCACCGATAAACTCTCGGTTGCCAAGCCTGCGGCCTGCGGAATGCGGATATAGGCGGAGGAGTATCCTTTACGGTGCATACGCAACGAGGTATGGGCATCTTCAGTCACTGTTTCTACCGCAATACCGCCAATAGCATCTAACGCACTGCGGCGCAGCACAGCGCAAGAGCCACAGAAGAAGGTGGCATCCCACATATCGTTACCGTCTTGCACCAAGCCATAAAACAGTGTGCCTTCATTCGGCGTCTGACGAAAACGCCCCAGGTTTCGCTCAAAGGGGTCGGGAGAGAAAAAGTGATGCGGCGTCTGGAGTATGCCCAGCTTGGTATCTTTAAAGAACCAACCCAACGTCAGTTGCAGGAAAGAACGGGTCGGCACGTGGTCGCAGTCAAAAATAGCGACAAACTCACCGTTAGCCTGTTTCAATGCATGGTTAATGTTACCGGCTTTAGCATGCTCGTGGGTGGGTCGGGCAATGTAGTGCACCCCGACCTCAGCAGCGAATGCTTTAAACGCGGGTCGGTTACCATCATCCAAAATATAGATATTGATTTTGTCTTTTGGCCAATCAATACCAAGAGCGGCATAAATAGTTGGTTTAACCACGCCAAGGTCTTCGTTATAGGTCGGCACCATCAAATCAATGGTCGGCCAACTATTGATATCATCCGGCATTGCCACCGGCTGGCGATTAAGCGGCCAAATGGTCTGGAAGTAACCCAGCACCAGCACCACCCAGGCGTATGTTTCAGCGAACAGCAACAATAAGCCGCATACCAGACTGACGGGGTCATCCCAGTTCAGCGTTTCGGTATAGCGCCACCACAGATAGCGGCAGGAGACGGTTAAAGACAGCACGATAAGCATTAAGGTTGGTAAGCGGCCCGGCACCCGTCGCACCACCATCGCCAACGCCCAAAGCAGCAGCACAAAAACGAACTGCGCCATCATGCCAAACGGCTGAGAAATACACAGCAGCGCTAATATGCCGGTGAAAATACCCAAAATAATAAACAGGACCCGGCGGGTGCGCTTTGATGACGGGGTTAATCGGGTGATAAGCGATTGTTCCAGTCGCTGGAGTTCAAAACGTTCGGGCATGTTCCCCAGCCAACGGATATAGCCTTGTCTTGTATGTTTTACCCACTTTTTGCCGACTGCGGCAGGCTGGAGCCTCTTTTCATTGCGCGATTCAGGATAGGTCAGTAGCAGCCACAACCCTTGCAAGAGATACCGTAGGCCATCGCCAAGCCGTGGGCGAATAGGTGAAATCTGTGGGAACCAGTAAGTGCGGTTTTGTATTACACGTTGCCAACTGGGCGACTCAAAACGCAAAAAAATCCAGCACAACGGCAGCGCCAACGTGGTCAGAAAAGCGGTAAGCACGGTGCAACCTTGCTGCATATACAGATGATAACGACGGCGCATCCCCTGATAAACCGGGGTCAGAAATAACATCCGCATCAAGTAGTTCATAGCCTGTTGTTCGCCACAGTAATCAAACACCAATTTGCCAGTGTGGTGACCTCTTCAGCAGCCAAACTTTGCCCACTGTATTCACCCAATGGTTGTTTGGCCGCCAACGCTTCAGCCATTGCTTCATCGCGATGAATAAATGTAGGTAATAAGTTATCCAGGCTTTGTAGCCAAAGCTGATGTAAATCCTGTTGTAGATGGCTACTGGCAGAAAATTGGTTCAGCAGGAAATGGCAGTCGACAGGCAGATTTTGCTGATGGAGGCGAATATGACAACTGGCATCAGCATGGATCAATACCAGCACCAGATCAGCCAGCGCTAAAATCTGGCGCGTGAATATACTATCACCCGCAGGGATATCCAATAGAATCCAGCAATCGGGCGCGCTGGCTTGCAACGCAGACAGGTTTTCTCGCCATTGACCGGGGTGCTGTTGTAAGGACGCGTTCAGTTGCTCAGTTTCAATGAGAGTTAGTTGGCCAAATGGCAGAAAATCTAACCCTTCGGTATAGCGCATCGCCCCTTGCTGCCAACCTTGGCCCTCAATTTCAGCTTTGGCCCAACCACGGGTTTGATCAAACGGCATATTGAAATGCAACCGCAATAAATTATCCGGTGAAAAATCGATCACCAGAACTGATTCCTTCAGTTGTTGCAATGCCCAAGCAAGCGCGGCGGTTACCGATGTGGTACCAATCCCCCCTCTTATCCCTTGTAACGCCAGTACCGGCATAAACTATTCACTCCCTGTGGATTGTGCCAGTTCAGCCAACAATGGCCAGCGAGCCATCATCTGAGTTAATCGTTCCTGACGGACGATATCGATATAACTTAACGTTGGTAATGAGAAAGCCTGAGTTAATGCTAGTAGATCATCCTGAGATTCGAGCGATGTTTTGGCGTGAAATCGATTTATTATGGTTTTCATTTATCCGCCTTTAGAAAATAGGCTATGGTAAGTAATTATAACAATAATTTGAGTATACTTTCTCCCAATAAGATGAGTCTTAGATTATTATCACGGTAAAGACATTGGTTAATAATTATTGCAATGTTACAATTGTTAACTGAATTTATCCAGTAATTGGCCCAATCGCATTTTAACCAAGCAGATAAAGAATCTATGCCACGATCTTTCACATTAGGTATTCGAAAAATCTGGGATGAATTAGCCGTGATGCAGGCGCCTGGGTTTTATTGGGTCAATATTGAACGTCAAATTGATGCTAATTTATTCTGTCAGCAACTTATTCGTAACCAATCTGAAAATACTCGAGCCGCATTGATTTGTTGCGGGCTAAAACCTGAGAAATTACTGGCAAACATTGTGGGTTATGGCCCCTATAAATTGCCACTTTTTACCTTACCGGCACAAAGAAAAGCATTACTACATTTAACTCAAGATTTAATGCGTTCATTACGGCCGCAACAGCGACTGTTCATTCTGTTAGCACCGGCCAGTTTATGGCAAACATTCACTGGCGAAGAGATGCAGCAGTGGCTACAGCATATTCAGCAATGGCTGGAGGCGCAAAACTGTACGTTAATCGTAATTTGCCACAGTTCTGGTATTAATAAAATTAAGAATCAATTAGTTAGCCAGCACCGTTATTTACAAGGATTGGCTAGCCTGCAATGGCAGCAAGATAATGCCCAGTATGTTGCCTCTTGGTGGAGCACTGAAAAAGGGGTTACCGCCAATCAGTTAGTCCGATTGGAAGCAGATGAACAAGGCTGGAGCATGGCGGATGAAGTTCAACAGGCACTGCCGCCTTCACGTAATGATGAGCATCTGTATTTGGCGGAACGCACTATTTTGGAAGGCGCTCCGCCACTCTCTACCAACTGGCAACTACTTGATAATAATGCAGTATTGGCGCAGAGGGCAATAAGTGCTCATGCCGCCACATTGATTTTTGCTCTTAATCAAAGTGAGCAAATCGACGATTTAGCACATCAGATCCATAACATACGCCGCCAACGGGGTGATGCTATCAAAATTGTGGTGCGTGAAATGAACGCCAGCCTGCGTTACAGCGATGAACGTTTATTGCTGGCCTGCGGCGCGAATCTGATCGTGCCTCACATCGCACCGCTGTCACGCTTTCTTACCATGTTGGAAGGTATTCAGGGCCAACATTCCTCTCGGCATGTTCCTCAAGATATCAATGCGTTATTGGAGGCGTTACGCCCACTTCAGCTTAAAGGTTATTTACCTCCCGCGGAGTTCTGCCACTCTGTTTTGCAACTGATGAACAACACGCTACTGCCAGAAAACGGCAAAGGTGTCATGGTTGCTCTGCGGACAGTCCCTGGGTTACAGGCCAGACAAGCACTAACACTGTGCTATCTACGCCGCTATGGTGATGTGGTAACGGTAGCTGATAACCATGTGGTATTATTCCTTTCCACCTGCCGTATCAATGACTTAGATACTGCTCTGAAGTATATATTCCGTTTGCCGGTGGCTGAAATTTTCAGTAACCAACGGGTGTGGTATCAGGATCAGGCAATTATCGCTGAGATTCATCGGATGAATACCCCCGATGCATGGCAAATGACCGGTGACAAAAAATCCTATACGCAACAGATTGATACAGCTGAGCAAGCCGAAGTTAGCCGACGAGTCCCCGTGCCTCTGGCACTGAATGTCGGACCGAACAAGGAGCGAACCCAATGAATCTCAACGATATCTGGCAAATCCTGCTGTGCGCTGCGGTTATCTTTTTCCCTCTGGGTTATGTGGCACACCGTTGGTTTCCACGCTGGTGGGAGAAAAGACAACATCTGTTCTTATCTGCGCGATATTTAAAATCAGAAGGGGTTTGGTTGCGTAATGGCTCCTCTTCACTGACGAAGAAACAACCATGAATGCAAAGAATAAACTGCAAGAATCACCGAGCCCGTGGCGCTATTGGCGTGGTCTTGGCGCATGGAACTACTATTTCCTGCTAAAGTTTGCCTTGCTGTGGTTTGGTTACCTGAACTTCCATCCGTTGGCCAACTTGGTGTTTATTGCTTTCCTGCTATTTCCGATCCCGGCCTATAGGGTCCACCGCTGGCGTCACTGGATTGCGATCCCAATAGGTATTGGTTTGCTGTATCACGACACCTGGCTACCGGGGCTCAACAGTATCCTGAGCCAAGGCTCGCAGATTACCGGCTTTAGCTTCAGTTATCTAATTGAATTAATTAGCCGTTTTATTAACTGGGCCATGATAGGAACCGCCTTTGTTATCCTGGTGGGCTACCTGTTTATTTCACAGTGGATTCGGGTGACGGTTTTTGTTGTTGCAGCCATGATTTGGCTGAATGTTGCCAGCATCGCCGGACCGGCATTTTCTCTGGCACCTGCCGCTGAAACGTCGGTAGCATCATCTCCAGTAACACTGGGGGCTGAGCCGCCAACGCCTAATAGTCATCAGGTGGCGGCCAGTGGCCCACCAACCGATGCCAATCTGACGGCTTATCTGAATGCATTTTATGAGCAGGAGAAAACCCGCCATACGGCATTCCCTACATCGCTGCCAACAGATGCGCAACCTTTTGATTTATTAGTTATTAATATCTGCTCGCTGTCTTGGTCAGACATTGAAGCTATCCAACTGGATAAGCACCCGCTGTGGAATAAGTTTGATATTCTGTTCAAGAACTTCAACTCTGCCACCGCCTACAGTGGCCCAGCCTCTATTCGACTACTGCGCGCCAGTTGTGGCCAGTCATCGCACAAAGACCTCTATCTGCCACAAGAGCAGCAGTGTTATCTATTTGATAATCTTGCGAAACTTGGCTTCGCATCTCAGTTGATGATGGACCACTCAGGTGTATTTGGTAATTATCTGCAAAACATTCAAGATGACGGCAATATGCGCGCACCGCTGATGTCACAAAAAGGCATCAGTAATCAATTGGCGTCCTTCGATGGTGAGCCAATTTACAATGATCTGGAACTGCTCAACCGCTGGCTGGAACAGCAGCAGAAAGGGGGGGATAGCCGCAGCGCAACCTTCATGAATATCATACCGTTACATGATGGTAACCGTTTCGTTGGTACCAATAAAACGGCTGATTACCACGCTCGCGCCCAAACGCTATTTGACCAATTGAATACGTTTTTGGCGGCGTTGGAAAAATCAGGCCGCAAAGTTATGGTGGTGGTGGTACCAGAGCATGGAGCCGCGCTGGTTGGCGATAAAATGCAGATGTCCGGCCTGAGGGATATCCCCAGCCCAAGTATCACGCATATCCCTGTTGGGATTACGTTAATGGGAATCAAAGCGCCACAGCCCGCCAGCCCGGTGATTATCAATACGCCAAGCAGCTATCTGGCGCTTTCTGAATTAGTATCACGTGTGGTCGATGGCAAAGTATTTACTGCGCCGACTATCGATTGGCAGGCCCTGACACAAGGATTGCCGCAAACGGCGGTAATATCGGAAAACGATAATGCCATTGTGATTCAATATCAGGGAAAACCTTATATTCGATTAAATGGCGGTGACTGGGTGCCTTACCCACAATAAAAACCGAATAGTATTGTCTTCGGCTATTTGATAAAGGGTGCATTAATTGCACCCTTTATTATTCACATCTCAACAGAATGATGTTTACAGCGATAGGGGCTGCATTTACTAGATAGAACTAAAAATGTGATCTATATCATTTTAAGTGAATGTTAACCTCGACCTAAATAACAGGAGTACTCGGTTATTAACTCATATTCAGCAATATGAAATTGTTCCGTAACTATTTATTTACAAGATTACGTTCACATTTACAGTAATTATTTTTAAAATGAAGTTATAAATAG